>NZ_JBEPBF010000059.1:0-58188 GCF_040298985.1 Streptomyces sp. NPDC001093
CGACGCTCGCCGCCCGCAGCCTGGTCGCCCGGATCATCGCCGACGCCCTCGACGCCGACGTCCCGCTCGTCCCGGTCGGCGGCACACGCGACGCCGTCGTCGACCGGCTCGCCGAGGCCCTGGGCGCGCCACCCCGGGGCACGGAACACGGAATGCGCTCCCTGCTGCTGCGGGTCGCCGGTTCGGCCGCCTCCCGTGCGGTGGTACGCCGCCGGCGCGCCCTCACCGAGGCCACCCACCCCGCCGCCGGGGACGTCCTGCGCTACCTCAGCCGTGGCGCGGGCGTCCGGGCCGGCCTGCGCACCCTCGTCGCGGGCCTGGAGCCGCCCGTCGCGCTCGTCGGACACAGCCTGGGCGGCATCATCGCCCTGGACACGCTGATCTCCGCCCCCCTGCCCCAGGTCCGGCTCCTGGTGACGGCCGGCTCCCAGGGGCCGTTCCTGTACGAGTCGGGCTCCCTTCCCTCCCTCGAACACCCCGCGCCCCTGCCGCCCCACGTCCCCGACTGGCTGAATCTGTACGATCCCCGCGACCTGCTCGGCTATCTCGGCGCGGGTCTGTTTCCGGGCCGCGTGACCGACATCGCCGTCGACAGCCGCCAGCCGTTCCCGGCCGCGCACAGCGCCTACTGGACCAACCCCGAGGTGTACCGGCACATCGCGGACCGCCTGCCGTGACCGCCCCTTCGCCCTCCCGCGTCGATCCGGCCCGTGTGCACGCCCTGATCGTCGGCGTCGAGGCCTACGACGCCGGTCCCGCCTGGGACCTGCCGGGACCGGCCCGGGACGCCGTACGCTTCCACCACCTGCTGCGCACCGCCGGAGTGCCCGAGCACCAACTGCGGCTGCATCTGGCCCCGTTGCCGCCCCACGTCCCGGAACTGCCGTACGCGGCGGCCGACCACGCCACCCTGCGCCGCGTGCTGGTCCGCGAACTGGCGTTGGCCCAGGGCGACATCCTGTGGGTGTGGTGGGGCGGGCACGGCGTCCTCGACAGGTCCGGGCGGCTCCGGCTGTTCTGCGCGGACGCGACCACCGCCGACAAGCTGGGCATCGACCTCGATTCGGCGCTCGAGAGGTACGCCGGGGACGCCGTGCCGGGCCTGGCCCGGCAGATGTGGGTCGTGGACGCCTGCGAGACCTTCGAGGAGGACCTCGCCTTCCGCGAGCAACTGCCGCCCGACGCGCTGCCCGTGGGCGGGCGCAACCTCGTCCACCACCAGACCCTGCTGCGCGCGGCGGGCCGCGGCCGGGCCGCCGCCAACGACCCCGTGCGTGGCACGGGCCTCTTCTCCGACGTCCTGCTCGGCCTGCTGGCCGATCGGGCCGCCGTACTGCCCGCGCCACCCGATCCGGAAGAACTGTTTCCCGCCGTCCGGGCACGCATCGGGGCCCTCAGGGAAGCGGGCCGTACTCTGCAGTATCCCGAGATCCGTCTGCAGAGCCCCGAGCGCACCGAGACACTGCCCCCCTCCGCACCGCCCTCGGCGGCACGTCCGGCCTCGCCGTTGCTGCGGGCCGTCGACGCCCTGATGGCCTATCCGCTGATGGCCGACCCCGCCGAACGGCAGGCGGTGGTCGCCGCGTTGGACCCGTCCCACACCGCGACGCTCCCTCGTCACACCAAGGCCCGTACGGACGCCACCCATCTGCTCAACCACCTTGCCAAGCGCCCTGCCGAGGCCCTGTGGTCGCTGTACGACGCGGTGGTGTCTGTCGACGACGATCCCGGGCGCGGGGCCGAACTGGAGGCGGCACTGGGGGAGTTCGGGGAATGGTTCAGGCGCCCGCGTGACCGAAGGTGATCAGGTGGCGTGATCGTATGGTTTTCGACGGGGGTAGTAATGGCCATGATGGAAAGGGACACGGGGAACTGCGTGCCACCGTTTTTTCGTGAAGGGGGGAGCACCTTGGACCAGCCGCCTGCTCGGCTGCACGCCGAAGCCGCCGTCCGTGAGCCGGTCGCCGTCGCGGGGACCGACTTCTGGGAGGCGGATCTGGCCGACCTCACGGGGCTGCCCCTGGCCGCGGTGGACGACCTCGCCCCCCTGCACCCGGCCGGCCGCCTTCTGACGGAAGTCCTGCGTGCCCGCAACAGCATGAGAGGCGGAGGCGAAGGTACCGCCCGGGCGGAATAGCCGTACCGCCCGAGCGGCCGAACCCTCGCCCGGTCCCCGTCTGCCCGCGGGGGCCCACGTGCGCCCCTTCCGCGCTACCGGAGGTCCCCGTCCATGCCCAGTGAGCCGCGCACCGACCCCTTCCGCATGCCCGAGCGCCTCTTCGCGGAACTGGCCGCGGGCGGGGGCTCGGCGGAGGCCCTCGCCTTTCTCGACCGCGGCGAGCGGACGCGCCGGCTACTGCTCCTGCGGACGCTGCTGGACCACCTCGACCGGCTGCCCACGCCACTGACCCCGGCCGCCGAGGCCTGGCGCGTCCTCAAGGATGCCGCCGAGCAGGCGCCCGGCCCGGTCGAGCGGCTGCTGCTCGCCCCGGCGACCGGCGGCTGGCTCGCCCACATGCTGCGCCGGGTGCACGGCACGGCGCCGGGCCCTGCGCTGTGGGTGGAGGCCGGTCACCTGTGCGCCCTGGCGGTGACGGCGTCCCTGCGCGCGGGGACGGAGGCCGAGCTCCGGATCCCGCTCACCGACGGCGCCCTGTCCCTCCCCGGCCTCGGTCAGGCCCGGCTGCCGCAGGCGGCCCCGGGCCGGACGGTCGGCGTGGCCGCCACCAGCCGGGGCACCCTCACCCTCACCGGCCCCGGACGGCACTCCGTGCCGACGGCCCTGACCTGCCGTCCGGCCACGGCACCGCTGCCCAGCCGCAGGACCGCCCGGGTGCCGGTGCCCGGGGACGACAGGGCCGAAGAGCCCGGCAGACGCGGCAGGGCGGAGGACACCCGGAGCCCCGCCACCTGGCACCCGCTGCGCACCCTCACCCACATCGGCCGGGCCGGGGTCACCGCGATTCCCCTCGACGACCTCGACCCGTACCGCGACCTCGACGACCCGGTCCCGCCCGCCCGGCTCGACGCCGACGAGGCGGACGAGTGGCAGCGGCTGTTCGACGACGCCGTCGGCATTCTCGGGACACCCGGCGGAACCGGGCCGGGCCGTGTGGACCCCGCCGCGATTCGGGCCGTCGTCCCCTTCGGCCGCACCGGCGTCCTGCCACCGGCACCGCCCGCGGTTCCCCTGTCCGGCTCGAGCGGCGACTCCTACGGAGCCATGGTGATCGCCCGCCCCGCCTCCGCGCTGGCCCTCGCCGAGACCCTCGTCCACGAGTTCCAGCACAGCAAACTCGCCGCTCTCCTCCACCTCTTCCCGCTGCTCGAAGACGACCGGGAGGAGCGCTACTACGCCCCCTGGCGTGCCGACCCGCGCCATCTCACCGGACTCCTGCACGGCGCCTACGCGTTCACCGGCGTCGCCGGCTTCTGGCGGGACCGGCTGGCCGGGCCGGAGCCGCCCGAGGAGGCCGCCTACCACTTCGCCCTGCGCCGCCTCCAGTGCCGCCTCGTCGTACGCACCCTGCTGACCTGCGGCCGGCTGACCGCCCAGGGCACGGCCCTGGTGGCGGGGCTCGCCCGCACGCTGGACGGCTGGCTGCGCGAGCCGGTACCCGAGCCGGCCCTGACCCGTGCCCGTACGGCCGCCGTCCTGCACCGCACGGAGTGGCGGCTGCGCAACATCGACCCGTCCGGGGAGCCCCTCGGGGACGCTCCTCGGTTCCGCCCCGACCGGACCCTGTGGCCGGACGTCCGCACCCAGGCCTTCGCCACCCGCCCCACCACCCCTCGTACGGCCGACGAGCACCTCGCCGCGGGCCGCCCGGCCGTCGCGCTGGCCCGCTACGAGGACGCCCTCGCCGACGACCCGGCCGAGCCGCACGCCCTGGCCGGATGGATCGTCGCCCGCGCGACCCTCGAACCGGGCCGGTCGGGCCGCCGCATGCTGGCCCGGCCGGAACTGCTGCGACCACCGGGGTGGTGACTGCCGTGAGGCCGCGGCGGCGGTGCGTCAGCCGACCAGCCGCAGCCGGTCCGCGCACACCCGCACGTCCACCGACTGCCCCCAGGTGAGCTGGAGCGCGTCGGTCTCGATGCCGTCGCCGAAGGCGATGAGGCGGTCGGACTCCACGGTGACCGTCAGCGACGCCGAGGCCCCGAGCTCGCCCGCCACCAGGCTCGTACCGGTGGCCGGTGACGGCCAGGCCTCGCGGACGAACCACACCAGCCGGTCCTCGGTGGGGGAGGGCAGCGGGATCCGGCTGCCCCGCTCCTGCCACACGGAGCGGAGCCAGCCGGTCGCGCCGGTGCCGGTCCCCACCAGCACCCCGGAGGAGGCCTGGGCCTCGACGACACCCCCGTCGTCCTCGAGGCCCAGGCGGTACCGGGCGGTCTGATGACCCGGGGTGCCCAGGTAGATCTCGTTGAGTGCCAGCAGCCGCTGGGAATCGTCGGCTACGGCCTCGACCATGGTGAGTTCGTCCACCGCGGTGTGGTCGGTGGCGGCCAGCAGCTTCGTCGCGTCGGCCGGGCGGTGCCGTACCAGCACACCCGGATTGCGGCCCGGGTCGGTGTCGATGCCGACGACCGGCTGGCCGACGAGGTACTTGGCGACATTCGCCACCAGCCCGTCCTGCCCGATGACCACCACCACGTCCTCGGGCGCGAACAGGAACCGGTCCAGGTCGCCCCGTTCCACCTGTGCCTGCCGCCAGGTCAGCGGCACCGCCGCGGTCACCTCGGCCAGGGCGCGGCGGGCGCGCCGGTGGCGTTCGGCGACCTCCTCGATGTCCCGGCCGCGGGAGGCGAGGAAGAACGCGGCCTGGCCGTGCGTGCCGTGCCGGGCCACCAACTCCTCGTACTCCGTGGTGCGATGGACCAGCACGGCCCGCGGGGCGAGGCTCATGCGGGGCACTCCGCGGGACAGCCGGGCGCGCACGACGCCGTGCCCCGGTCTGCCTCCGGCGGCCTGTGCGCCCTCACGCCCGCTCCTGGGAGCCCAGCCGCGCCAGCAGGCCCGTCAGCACGTCCGGGGAGATGGTCACGCTGTCGATGTTCGGCAGGTTCTCCGCCAGCCGCGTCCCGGTGAGGGCGTGCAGCGTCGCCACGTCCACGTCGGCGTGCACCCGCAGCCAGGCCGCCTGGGCCTGCGCCCGCGCCTCACCGACCTCGCGGGCCCCCTCGGCCTCCGCGCGGGCGAGCCGTACCGACCGCTGCGCCTCCGCCTCCGCCAGCCTCACGGTCCGGGCCGCCTCCGCCTCCGCCCGTACCGCGTCCGCCGCCGCGTGCTCCTCGGCCTCGCGGCGGGCGTTGGTGCCGCGCTGCTCCACCAACTGCTCTTCGCGACGGGCGAGTTCGATCTGGCTGGCCAGTTCGTTCTCGGCGATGGCCCGCTCCCGCTCGACGGCCACGGCCCGCCGCTCGTAGGTGGCCCGGTCGGCCTCCTGCTGGATCTGTTCCCGCGCGGGGGTGCGCAGGGCCCGCTCCACCTCCGGCTCCGGGCGCAGCGCCACCACACGCACGGCGACCACCTCGATGCCGGTCGCCGGGAGGCGCGGTTCCTCGCCCAGCCCCGCCGCGACCCGTTCCCGTACCGCCGCCACGCCGTCGACCAGTGCCGACGACAGCGACGTACGGGCCAGCACGTCCAGGGCGTGCTGCTGGGCCGTCTCCGTCAGCAGCGTCCCCAGCTGCTCCAGGGGCGAACCGCGCCACACGCCGGTGTCCGGGTCGATGGAGAAGTCCAGGCGCGCGGCGGCCACGGCCGGGTCGGCGATGCGATAGGTGACCGTGGCCTGGACGGACACGTCCTGGAAGTCGGAGGTCCGGGCGTGGAAGGTCATCGCCAGTTCGCGGTCGTCGACCGGCACCTCGGACAGCGCGGCGGTCAGCGGCCGGAACCAGAAGCTGAGCCCGGGACCGTCGTGCACCAGCGTGCCCGAGCGGTGGTGCCGGATGTGCGCGGTCGGTGTGCCGCGCAGATGGCGCAGGCCCAGGCGCCGGGTGATGTCGGCCATGGCTCCCCCTCGTTGTTTTCGTCCCCCGTTTTTCGTCATGACGACGATAAGCGGAGGGACCGCTTCTCGTCAATAGGACGAAAACAGGAAGGGCCGGAAACGGTCGACAAGGGCGTGAAGGCGGGCGGAGACGGCCAGGATGGAGGCATGGCATACCACGTCGACTCCGAGGCCGGGCGGCTGCGCCGCGTGATCCTGCACCGGCCCGATCTGGAGCTCAAACGGCTCACCCCCAGCAACAAGGACGCCCTGCTCTTCGACGACGTGCTGTGGGTGCGCCGGGCGCGCGCCGAGCACGACGGGTTCGCCGACGTCCTGCGGGACCGCGGGGTCGCCGTCCACCTCTTCGGCGACCTGCTCACCGAGACCCTGGAGATCCCCGAGGCCCGCACCCTCGTCCTCGACCGGGTCTTCCACGAGAAGGAGTACGGCCCTCTCGCCACCGACCACCTGCGCGCCGCCTTCGAGTCCCTGCCCGCACCCCAGCTGGCCGAGGCGCTCGTGGGCGGCATGACCAAGCGGGAGTTCCTGCAGGCGCACCCCGAGCCGACCTCCGTCCGCTTCCATGTGATGGACCTCGACGACTTCCTCCTCGGCCCCCTGCCCAACCACCTCTTCACCCGCGACACATCCGCCTGGGTCTACGACGGGGTCGCCATCAACGCCATGCGGCTGCCCGCGCGGCAGCGCGAGACCGTCCACTTCGAGGCGATCTACCGCCACCACCCGCTGTTCCGCGACGAGATCTTCCACGTCTGGTCCCAGGGGCAGGCCGACCATCCCTCCACCATCGAGGGCGGCGACGTCCTGGTGATCGGCAACGGCGCCGTGCTGGTCGGCATGAGCGAGCGCACCACCCCGCAGGCCGTGGAGATGCTGGCGTACAAGCTGTTCGCGGCCGGCTCCGCGCGCACCATCGTCGCGCTCGACATGCCCAAGCGGCGCGCCTTCATGCACCTCGACACCGTGATGACCATGGTCGACGGCGACACCTTCACGCAGTACGCGGGCCTCGGCATGCTGCGCTCGTACACCATCGAGCCGGGGGTCACCGAGAAGGAGCTGAAGGTCACCGACCATCCGCCGGAGCACATGCACCGCGCCATCGCCGCCGCCCTCGGCCTCGGCGAGATCCGGGTGCTGACCGCCACCCAGGACGTGCACGCCGCCGAGCGCGAGCAGTGGGACGACGGCTGCAACGTCCTCGCCGTCGAGCCCGGGGTCGTCGTCGCCTACGAGCGCAACTCCACCACCAACACGCATCTGCGCAAGCAGGGCATCGAGGTGATCGAGATCCCGGGCAGCGAGCTGGGCCGGGGCCGGGGCGGCCCGAGGTGCATGAGCTGTCCCGTGGAGCGAGACGCCGTATAAAAATGTGAAAGGTCGTATAGACTTCCAGAGTCCTGTAGTCGTAGTACATCTGGAGCGCCCCCCATGGCGACAGTCCCGACCGCCCTCGCCGGCCGCCACTTCCTCAAGGAGCTGGACTTCACCGAGGACGAGTTCCGCGGTCTGGTCGAGCTGGCGGCCGAGTTGAAGGCGGCCAAGAAGGCGGGGGCCGAGACGCAGTACCTGCGCGGCCGGAACATCGCGCTGATCTTCGAGAAGACCTCGACGCGCACCCGCTGCGCGTTCGAGGTCGCCGCCGCCGACCAGGGCGCCCACACGACGTACCTGGATCCGTCCGGCTCGCAGATCGGCCACAAGGAGTCCGTGAAGGACACCGCGCGGGTGCTGGGCCGGATGTACGACGGCATCGAGTACCGGGGGGACAGCCAGGCCAAGGTCGAGGAGCTGGCCGCGTACGCCGGCGTGCCCGTCTACAACGGCCTCACCGACGACTGGCACCCCACCCAGATGCTCGCCGACGTGCTCACCATGACCGAGCACAGCGACAGGCCGCTGACGGAGACCGCCTTCGCCTATCTCGGCGACGCCCGCTTCAACATGGGCAACTCCTACCTGGTCACCGGCGCCCTGCTCGGCATGGACGTGCGGATCGTCGCCCCGAGGCCCTACTGGCCCGCCGAGGACGTCGTCACCCACGCCCGCAAGCTCGCCGAGGCGAGCGGCGCCCGGATCACCCTCACCGAGGACGTCCGGGAGGGCGTCTCGGGGGCGGACTTCGTCGCCACCGACGTCTGGGTCTCCATGGGCGAGCCGAAGGAGGTCTGGGCGGAGCGGATCGCCGCGCTCACGCCGTACGCCGTGACCATGGACGTCCTGCGCGCCACGGGCAACCCGGACGTGAAGTTCCTGCACTGTCTGCCGGCCTTCCACGACCTCGGCACCACGGTGGGCGGCGAGATCCACGAGACCTACGGCCTGGACTCGCTGGAGGTCACGGACGAGGTGTTCGAGTCCGCGCACTCGCTCGTCTTCGACGAGGCCGAGAACCGGCTGCACACCATCAAGGCGGTGCTGGTCGCCACACTCGCCCGCTGACCCTGGTCCACCTTCCCGACCAGCCCTTATCCTGACCGACGGCCCTGAACCACCCCTTCCGGGCCGTCGCCGCGACTGTGACCCGGTCGCCCGCACCACCAGAAACGAGCACCACCCGCAATGCCCGCTCCCCGCATCAAGTCCCCGCACCTGCTCGTCGCCGAATCCGGCGCCGACCGCGAGGGCCACGGCCTCAAGCGCACGATGGGCCTCTTCCAGCTCATCTGCTTCGGCGTCGGCGCCATCGTCGGCACCGGCATCTTCGTCGGCCTCTCCGACTCCGTCGCCCAGGCCGGCCCGGCCGTCGTCGTCTCCTTCGTCCTCGCCGCGATCACCTGCGTGTTCACCGCCTTCTCCTTCGCGGAGCTGGGCGGCGCGATCCCGGTCTCCGGCTCCTCGTACTCCTTCGCCTACGCCGGCCTCGGCGAGTCCACCGCCTTCCTGGTCGGCTGGTGCCTGCTGCTGGAGTACGGCATCTCCATCTCGGCCGTCGCCGTCGGCTGGAGCCAGTACGTCAACGAGCTGCTGCACAGCCTCACCGGCGTCCAGCTCCCGGCCGCCCTGTCCGCGGGCCCGGGCGACGGCGGGATCATCAACCTCCCGGCCGTGATCGTCATCGCCCTGGCCTCCGTGCTGCTGGTGCGCGGGGTGCGCGAGAGCGCCCGGGCGACGGCCGCCATGGCCGCGGTCAAGCTCGTCATCCTGCTGGCCTTCTGTGCCATCGGCTACAGCGCCTTCAAGCACGGCAACCTCACCCCGTTCTCGCCGGCCGGTCTCGGCGGCATCGGCGCGGGCACCACGGCCGCGTTCTTCTCCTACATCGGCTTCGACGCGATCACGACCGCGGGCGAGGAGGCGAAGAACCCGCGCCGGGACATCCCGGTCGCGATCATGGTCTGCATGGGCCTGGTCACCCTCCTCTACTGCGCGGTCGCGGTCGCCGCGATCGGCGCCATCGGCGGCAGGCAGGTCGCCGGCCGTCCCGCCGCGCTGTCGTACGTCGTCAACGAGGTCACCGGCTCGGCCGTCGGCGGCGGAGTGATCGCCTTCGGCGCGGTCGTCGCCATCGCCTCGGTCGTCCTCGCGGTGATGTACGGCCAGACGCGCATCCTGATGTCGATGTCCCGCGACGGCCTGATCCCGCGCGTCTTCGAGAAGGTCAACCCGAAGACCTCCACCCCGGTGGCCGGCACGCTGATCGTCGCCGTCGTCTTCGCGCTCCCGGCGGCCTTCGCCTCCCTCGACGCCGTGATGAACCTGTGCACCATCGGCACCCTGGCGATCATGGCCGTCGTCAACATAGTGGTGATCGCCCTGCGGCGCCGCGAGCCGGGCCTCAGCCGCAGCTTCCGGGTGCCGCTCTACCCGGTGGGCCCGCTGCTCGGCGTCGCCTTCTGCCTGTACCTCATGTACGAGACCGGCTGGCGGACCTGGATCCAGTTCGCCGTGTTCCTCGCGGTGGGCCTGGCGATCTACGCCGGCTACGGCCGCCGGCACTCCACGCTGGCTCAGGCGGCCCCCGAGGTCACGCCGAGCGCCGCCGCTGAGCGGGAACCGCAGGCAGTCTGAACCACACCGCCTTGCCCGACGGGGTGGGGCGGTGACCGCAGGACGAGCTGAGGGTGCGGATCAGCAGCAGCCCGCGCCCGCCCTCCTGCCAGACGTCGGGCTCCTCGATCACCGGCGCGGTCAGCCGGCCCGGCGGCGCCGGGTCGGGGTCGTGCACCTCGACCTGGCAGCCGCTCGGCAACAGCTCCACCACCAGCTCTATCGGGCCGCGCCCGGCGGTGTGCTCCACCGCGTTGGCCACCAGCTCCGCCGTGAGCAGCTCCGCGGTGTCGCTGTCGGCCGGGTGCTCCACCTCGGCGAGGGCCGTGCGCACCAGAGCACGGGCCACGGGCACCGCCGCGGCGGTGTGCGGCAGCGCGATGCGCCAGAAGGCCGGTTCGGTGGGGCGTTCGTGCAAGGCGAGTCCGTTCATGGAGCAGGCTGTCCTGCTTTCGACTGTAGGAATGGTACGGGCCCGGCCGACGACACCGTCGGCGGGCTTCGCCCGGAACCTCCGGCCCCGGTAACGAGCGGCCTACCCCGGCCGGCGGCCCGCCTCGCCCGCCCGGGCCCACTGTTACGGCGCTGTCGACGACCCGTGACGGACGTGACCGGACTCGGCCGATCGGCCGCCGTCTGTCGCGCACTCGTGACGACAGTCACAAACAGGTGATAACTTCGGAGGACTGCGCAACGTACGGCACCGCCGCCCTAGGAGGCCGCACGTCATGAGTCCCTTCACCGGCTCCGCCGCCCGCACCTCCGACTGGGAGCATCTGCGGGTCCAGCTCGCCGACGGGGTCGCCACCGTCACCCTCGCCCGTCCCGAGAAGCTCAACGCGCTCACCTTCGGTGCCTACGCCGACCTGCGTGACCTGCTGGCCGAGCTGTCCCGGGAGCGCGCCGTGCGCGCCCTGGTGCTGACCGGCGAGGGACGGGGCTTCTGCTCCGGCGGCGACGTCGACGAGATCATCGGCGCCACCCTCGGCATGGACACCGCCCGGCTGCTCGACTTCAACCGGATGACCGGGCAGGTCGTACGGGCGATCCGGGAGTGCCCGTTCCCCGTGATCGCCGCGGTGCACGGCGTGGCGGCGGGCGCAGGAGCGGTCCTGGCGCTGGCGGCCGACTTCCGCGTGGCGGACCCCACCGCCCGCTTCGCCTTCCTCTTCACCCGCGTCGGCCTGTCCGGCGGTGACATGGGCGCGGCCTACCTGCTGCCCCGCGTCGTCGGCCTCGGCCACGCCACCCGCCTGCTCATGCTGGGCGAACCGGTCCGCGCCCCCGAGGCCGAGCGCATCGGCCTGATCAGCGAGCTGACGGAGGACGGCCGGGCCGACGAGGCGGCTCAGGCGCTGGCCCGCCGCCTGGCCGACGGCCCGGCCCTGGCGTACGCCCAGACGAAGGCCCTGCTCACGGCCGAGCTGGACATGCCCCTGGCGGCCTCGGTCGAGCTGGACGCCTCGACCCAGGCCCTGCTGATGCACGGCGAGGACTACGCGGAGTTCCACGCGGCCTTCACGGAGAAGCGCGCGCCGAAGTGGCGGGGAAGGTGAGCCTTCATGCGGGTGGCGATCATCGGCGGCGGCCCGGGTGGCCTGTACGCGGCAGCTCTCCTCAAGCGGCTCGATCCCACCCGTGAGGTCACCGTCTGGGAGCGCAACGCCCCGGACGTCACCTTCGGCTTCGGGGTGGTCCTCTCCGACGAGACCCTGGGCGGCATCGAACACGCCGACCCCGTGGTGTACGAGGCGCTGCAGCGGCGCTTCGTGCGGTGGGACGACATCGACATCGCCCACCGAGGCACCTGCCAGACCTCCGGGGGGCACGGCTTCGCGGCGGTGCGCAGGCGGACCCTGCTGAAGATCCTGCACGAGCGCTGCCTCTCCCTCGGTGTGACCATCGCCTTCGGCACCGAGGCCCCGCCCCCGGACGAGCTCTGCCGGACCCACGACCTCGTCATCGCCGCCGACGGTGTGCACAGCACCACCCGCGAGACCTACGCCCAGGTCTTCCGCCCCCGCATCACCGAGCACCGCTGCCGGTACATCTGGCTCGCCGCCGACTTCGCCTTCGACGCCTTCCGTTTCGAGATCGCCGAGACCGAGCACGGCGTCATGCAACTGCACGGCTACCCCTACGCGCCCGACGCCTCCACCGTGATCGTCGAGATGCGCGAGGAGGTCTGGCGGGCCGCGGGATTCGACGAACTCGGGCCGGACGAATCCATCGAGCGCTGCGCCAAGATCTTCTCCGAAGCGCTGCGCGGCCGCCCGCTGCACTCCAACAACTCCACGTGGACCACCTTCCGCACGGTGGTCAACGACCGCTGGTCCCACGGCAACGTCGTCCTCCTCGGCGACGCCGCGCACACCGCCCACTTCTCCATCGGCTCCGGCACCAAGCTGGCCGTGGAGGACGCCCTCGCACTCGCGGCCTGCCTGCGCGAACAGCCCACACTCGAAACAGCACTGGCGGCCTACGAGGAGGAGCGCAAACCCGTCGTCGCCTCCACCCAGCGCGCCGCCCGCGCCAGCCTCGAATGGTTCGAGAACCTGGGGCTCCACCTCGGCCAGCCGCCCCGGCAGTTCGCCTTCAACCTGCTCACCCGCAGCCGCCGCGTCACCCACGACAACCTCCGGCTGCGCGACGCCCGCTTCACCGAGGCGGTCGAGCGCGAGTTCGGCTGCCCGCCCGGCACACCCCCGATGTTCACCCCGTTCCGGCTGCGCGGCCTGACCCTGCGCAACCGGGTCGTGGTGTCGCCGATGGACATGTACTCCGCCACCGACGGCGTCCCCGGCGACTTCCACCTCGTCCACCTGGGCGCCCGTGCCCTCGGCGGGGCCGGGCTCGTCATGACCGAGATGGTGTGCGTGAGCGAGGAGGGCCGCATCACCCCCGGCTGCGCCGGTCTCTACACCGGCCGGCAGGCCGAGGCGTGGCGGCGGGTCACCGACTTCGTGCACAGCCGGTCACCCGGCACCGCGATCGGCGTGCAGCTCGGGCACTCCGGCCGCAAGGGCTCCACGAGGCTGATGTGGGAGGGCATGGACGAACCCCTGCCCCGCGGCAACTGGCCCCTGGTCGCCGCCTCCCCGCTGCCGTACAAGCCGGGCAGCCAGACCCCGCGGCAGCTCTCCCGGGCCCAACTCACCGACATCCGCGAGCAGTTCACCGCCGCCGCCTGGCGCGCCGCGCGGGCCGGGTTCGACCTGCTCGAACTGCACTGTGCGCACGGCTATCTGCTCTCCGGCTTCCTCTCCCCGCTCACCAACCGGCGCACCGACGCCTACGGCGGCTCGCCGGAGCGCCGGCTGAGGTTCCCGCTGGAGGTCTTCGACGCCGTACGCGCGGTGTGGCCGGCGGAGCGGCCCATGACGGTGCGCATCTCGGCCACCGACTGGGCCGAGGGCGGAACGACCGCCGAGGACGCGGTGGAGACCGCCCGCGCCTTCGCCGCGCACGGGGCCGACGCGATCGACGTCTCCACCGGGCAGGTGGTGGCCGAGGAGCGGCCGGAGTTCGGGCGGTCGTACCAGACGCCGTTCGCCGACCGGATCCGGCACGAGGCGGGTGTGCCGGTCATCGCCGTCGGCGCGATCTCGTCCTGGGACGACGTCAACTCCCTGATCCTCGCGGGGCGTACGGACCTGTGCGCGCTGGGCCGTCCGCACCTGTACGACCCGCACTGGACCCTGCACGCGGCGGCCGAGCAGGGCTACGAAGGCCCCGGCGTCGTCTGGCCCGCGCCCTACCGCGCGGGCAGCCGCCGCCCGCAGACCGGCCGCACGGACGCGCCGAAGCCACGGTTGACCCTCGGCGGATGACTGTCGGTGCCGTCTGCTGTACTCGACTCCTGGGGGCAGTGAGACGAACGGAGACATCATGGGCGTGTCGCACGAGTACTTCCTCGCCGGCGACCGGGGCACGGCGATGGGGCGGGTCATCGGGCCGGACGGTGAGTGGCTGGGCTTGGACGGGCTCGATGTGGGGAACATGGACCCTCATCTGGCGCTGCCCCGGCTGATCACCTTCGCCGCGGGTATACCGCCCGCCCGCGGGGAGGGGCCCGAACTGGTCTCGCCCCTCCCGGACGAGGTGCCGTACCCCCATGAGACACCGGTGGTGTCCGCGACCGCCTGGGACGACGGGTCGTTCCTCGGGGAACTGCCCGACGCCTGGCGGGACGCGCTCGCCGACGTGGTCGAGGACGCGGTGCCGATGCTCGCGCTCCAGGCGTGCGACATCGCTGAGGCGCACTTCTCCGACTACCTGCACGCCGAGGACAGCATCCGCACGTTCGTCGGCCTGGCCCAGCGCGCCCGGACGGAGGGAGCACACCTGTACTGCCTGACCTCCCTGTGACACCGCCCCGTCTCACACCCCCGCGAACTGCGCCCCCGCGTCCCGCAGCAGCCTGTGCAGCCCCTGGAACACCTCCGCCGAGCGCACGCCCGGCCAGCCCTCGGGCAGCAGCCGGCCGGGCAGACCGGGGTCGGTGTACGGCAGGTGGCGCCAGGAGTCGAGTGCGAGGAGGTAGTCGCGGTAGGCCTCCTCGGGCGGGGTGCCCCTGCGCCGCTCCCAGGCCCGCAGGACCGGGGCTTGCGCGTCCAGGAACCGCTCGTGCTCCTTGGCGATCGCGGCCAGGTCCCACCAGCGGCCGACCGCCTCGGCCGTCGGGGCGAAGCCCAGGTGCTCGCCGCAGAAGAGGTCGACGTACGGGTCCAGGTGGAGCCGGCACAGGGTGTGCCGCGTCTCCTCGTGGAGACGGGCCGGGGCGATCCACACCCCGGGGGCCGCCGTGCCGAAGCCCAGGCCGGCCAGCCGGGAGCGCAGCACATGCCGCTTCTGCCGCTCCGACTCGGGCACGGAGAACACCGCGAGCACCCAGCCCGTGTCCTCCATGGGCGTGGTCGCGTAGATGCGCCGGTCGCCGTCCTCCAGCAACTGCCGTGCCTCGGGCGAGAGTTCGTAGCCGGCCGCGCCCTGCTCCGTGCGGGCCGGCAGCAGCAGGCCGCGCCGTTTGAGCCGGGACACCGAGGAACGGACGGAGGGCGCGTCCACGCCGACCGCGGCCAGGAGCCGGATCAGCTCGGCGACGGGCACCGGGCCGGGCATGTAGCGGCCGTACGCGCCGTAGAGCGTGACGATGAGGGACCTGGGGGCGTGCTGCTCGGACACGTTGATCATTTTAGGTCGTCGGCATCACTGCCGGTCACCTTCGCTGCGCAGCCGGAAGCGCTGGAGCTTGCCGGTGGCGGTGCGCGGGAGCGCGTCGAGGAAGACGAACTCGCGCGGGCATTTGTAGGGTGCCAGTTCCGACTTGAGGAACACGCTCAGGGCCTCCGGGTCGCGCCGGGCGCCCTCGCGCAGCACGGTGTAGGCGACCACCACCTGTCCGCGGGCCTCGTCCGGGCGGCCCACCACCGCCGTCTCCACCACGTCCGGGTGGCGCAGCAGCGCGTCCTCCACCTCGGGTCCGGCGATGTTGTACCCGGCGGAGATGATCATGTCGTCGGCGCGGGCCACATAGCGGAAGTAGCCGTCGGGCTCGCGGACATAGGTGTCGCCGGTGATGTTCCAGCCGCCGCGCACGTACACGCGCTGGCGTGGGTCGGCCAGATAGCGGCAGCCGACCGGGCCGCGCACGGCGAGCAGGCCGGGCTCGCCGTCCGGCACCGGCGTGCCGTGCGCGTCCTGCACCCGCGCCTGCCAGCCCGGGACCGGCACCCCCGTGGTGCCCGGTCTGATCCGCTCGTCGGCCGCGGAGACGAAGATGTGCAGCAGCTCGGTCGCGCCGATGCCGTTGATGAGGCGCAGTCCGGTGCGCTCGTGCCAGGCCCGCCAGGTGGCCGCGGGCAGGTTCTCGCCGGCCGAGACACAGCGCCGCAGCGACGAGACGTCGTACCCGTCGAGCTGCTCCAGCATGGCGCGGTAGGCGGTCGGGGCGGTGAACAGGACCGAGACGCGGTGCTCGGCGACCGCGGGGAGCAGCCGGCGCGGGCCCGCCTCCTCCAGGAGCAAAGAGCTGGCGCCGGCCCGCATCGGGAAGACCACCAGGCCGCCCAGGCCGAAGGTGAAGCCGAGCGGGGGGCTGCCGGTGAAGACGTCGTCCGCGCGCGGGCGCAGCACGTGCTTCGAGAAGGTGTCCGCGATCGCCAGCACGTCCCGGTGGAAGTGCATGCACCCTTTCGGGCGACCCGTGGTGCCCGAGGTGAACGCGATCAGGGCCACGTCGTCGGCCGCGGTGTCGACGGCCCGGTACGGCGTGTCGGGCGTGGGGCGGTGGAGGAGGTCGTCGGGGCCGTCACCGCCGTACGTCGTGATCCGCAATCCGGGGATGTCGGCCTTCGCCAGGTCCGCCACCGACCGGATGTCACACAGCGCGTGCCGCACCAGGGCGATCTCGCACATGGTGGCCAGCTCGTGCGGGCGCTGCTGGGCCAGCACGGTGACGGCTATCGCGCCCGCCTTGAGCACGGCCAGCCAGCAGGCGGCGAGCCAGGGCGTGGTGGGGCCACGCAGCAGTACCCGGTTGCCGGGCACCACGCCGAGGTCACCGGTGAGCACGTGCGCGATCCGGTCGACGTGCGTGCGCAGCTCGCCGTACGTCCAGGGGGGACCGGCCGGGGTGCGGAAGACCGGGCGGTCCGCCTCGGCGTGGTCCAGGAGTTCCGCGGCGCAGTTCAGCCGCTCGGGGTAGCGCAGCTCCGGCAGGTCGAGGAGCAGCTCGGGCCACTCGTCCGGCGGCGGCAGATGGTCGCGCGCGAAGGTGTCGACATGGGCCGAGCGATGCATGGCGGTTCGCCCCCTTGCCGTGACAAGCGTCGAAGACGGGCGTCGTGGTGGGCACCGGCGTCCTGGTGGCTCGCGCCTCGAGCGTATCGTCTTGGTGACGGCAGTCAACCTTTCGCGATAACGTCGGTGGGGAGCCGGGGGCAGGCCCAGGGGGATGCCCAAGATGCCCCGGACGGCGAACGGGAAGGGTCAGGTCGGCCCGGACCGGAGGGAGGACCGGCAGTGCCCGCATTCTCGCTCGAACCGCACGCGACCGCCTGGTGTGCCGAGCTGCGCACCATGGCCGCCGAACGGCTGCGCCCGCTGGCCGACAAGGGCGAGCCGGGCCGCGTCAACCGGCCGCTCCTCGCCGAACTCGGCCGACTGGGCCTCCTGGCCCGGCTGTTCACCTCCGGCGCCCTCGACCTGTGCCTGATGCGGGAGTCCCTCGCCCAGACCTGCACCGAGGCCGAGACCGCCCTCGCCCTGCAGGGCCTGGGCGCCCATCCGGTGCACGCCCACGGCAGCCCCGCCCACCGCGAGCACTGGCTGCCCCGCGTCGCCGACGGCAGCGCGGTCGCCGCGTTCGCGCTGAGCGAGCCGGGGGCCGGTTCGGTCGCGGCCGCGCTGTCCCTCGCGGCCGAGCCCGACGGCCCGGACGGCTGGCGGCTCATCGGCGCCAAGAGCTGGATCTCCAACGCCCCCGAGGCCGACTTCTACACCGTCTTCGCCCGCACCACACCCGGCGCCGGAGCCCGGGGCGTGACCGCCTTCCTCGTCCCCGCCGACCGGCCCGGACTCACCGGCACCGCCCTGGACATGCTCTCGCCGCACCCCATCGGCGCCCTGGACTTCGACGCCGTGCCGGTCACCGCCGCCGACGTGCTCGGCGAGGCCGACCGCGGCTTCGCCGTCGCCATGGGCACCCTCAACCTCTTCCGCCCCAGCGTCGGCGCCTTCGCGGTCGGCATGGCCCAGGCCGCGCTCGACGCCACCCTCGGCCACACCCGCCGCCGCGAGGCCTTCGGCGGCAGGCTGATGGACCTGCAGACCGTCTCCCACCAGGTCGCCGAGATGGGCCTGCGCACGGAGGCGGCCCGGCTCATGGTGTACGCGGCGGCGACGGCGTACGACGAAGGCGCGGCGGACGTGCCGGGGCGCGCCGCGATGGCCAAGCTGCTCGCCACCGAGACCGCGCAGTACGTCGTCGACACCGCCGTCCAGCTGCACGGCGCCCGCGCCCTGCGCCGCGGCCACCTCCTGGAACACCTCTACCGCGAGGTGCGCGCCCCGCGCATCTACGAGGGCGCGAGCGAGGTCCAACGGGGCATCATCGCCAAGGAGTTGTACGCCAAGACCGAGGAGGCGTCCCGGTGACGACCGAGCGTGTCAACCCGCCCGAGCTGTCCCCGCCCACGGGGTTCTCGCACGCCGTCGTCGCGTCCGGCTCGCGCGTGGTGTTCCTCGCGGGCCAGACCGCCCTCGACGCCGACGGCAAGATCACCGGCGACACGCTCCCCGAGCAGTTCGAGCGGGCTCTCGGCAACCTCCTCGCGGCGCTGCGCGCGGCCGGCGGCACCCCCGCCGACCTCGCCCGGGTCACCGTCTACGCCACGGACATCGCCGCCTACCGCGCCCACGCCGGCCGGCTCGGCCGCATCTGGCGGGAGTCGGCGGGCCGGGACTACCCGGCGATGGCCGTCGTACAGGTCGTACGGCTGTGGGACGAGCGGGCGATGGTCGAGCTGGACGGGTTCGCGGTGCTGCCGTAGCCGCCGGGCGGTGCCGCCGGCCGGAGTTCCGTGGCGTTCAGGCCGCCGCCGCGACGGCGAGCCGTTCCGCCGGGACCCGGCACGGCGGGACGACGCTGCCGTCCGCGTGCAGTTCGCCGCTGTCGTCGAACACGATCGAGCCGTCGCACAGCAAGGTCCAGCCCTGCTCGGGCTGGGCGGCCACCGGGTGTCGCAGGGCGGGGCCGGACGCGGGGCACGAGGACCGGTTGGAGCACATGGCGCACCTCCACATCGGGATGTGAGGGGCCGGCGGATGCGGCCGCGGGCCCGTCATACACAGACCATGCTCCCGCCGTGAACGCCCCGGAACCGCGCGCCGTGAAGCGTGACAACACCCGGACAACTCCCGGACGCTTCCATGACGCGCCACCGATGGGGTGACGGTCACGGCCCACGGCCCGGCCGACCGGTACCAGTGGAACCCACTGTTCCGTGGATCCGGAGGTACCCGTGCCCGTACGCCCCGCTCTCGCCGCGGCCCTCGGCGCAGCCGCCCTGCTGTGCGCCGCCGTCCCCTCGGCCGCCGCCGACCCGTCCGAGACCGAGACCGTGACCGTCGATCCGACCGGCCACATCGCCAAGGACGGCACCATCACCCTCACCGGCACCTACCGCTGCTCCGGGACCGCCGGCATCGCCTTCGTCAGCTCCTCGATCAGCCAGGGCGACCGCACCAGCGTGTACGGCATCGGCGGCACCCCCGCCCAGTGCGACGGCGCGGAGCACCACTGGGAGAACTCCGGCAAGATCTCGCCGAAGTCCCTGAAGGCCGGCAAGGCCCATGTGCAGGCGACGGTCACGGAACTGCGCTCCGGCGACCTGCTGCTGTTGCTGCCGGCCTTCCACGCCCTGAAGGAACAGGACGTCAAGCTCACCCAGAAGTGACGGTCGTCCGTACGCGAGGGGTCAAGGCGAGCCCCGGTCGTGGACCACCCGACCCGGGCCCTGTGCGACGTCACCCCCGCGCCGGGCGCCGCAGGGCGGCCACGAACTTGTACCGGGAACCCCGGTACACCGAGCGCACCCACTCCACCGGCCGGCCCTCCGCGTCCCGCGAGTGCCGGGACAGCAGCAGCATCGGCAGCCCCACGTCGGTGGCGAGCAGGTGTGCCTCGCGCGGTGTGGACAGCGAGGTCTCGATGGTCTCGTCGGCCTCGGCGAGATGGACGCCGTACACCTCGGCGAGCGCCGTGTACAGCGAGGGATGGGTCGCCAGCGAGCGGCGCAGGCCGGGGAAGCGCCGCGCGGACAGGTGGGTCGTCTCGATCGCCATGGGATCACCGCTGGCAAGCCGCAGCCGCTCGATGCGCAGGACGCGCTCGCCGATGCCGATGCCGAGCAGCTCCGACAGGCGCTGGTCGGCCGGGATCTCCCCGATGTCCAGCACCTGCGAGGCGGGGGTCAGGCCCTGGGCGCGCATGTCCTCGGTGTGCGAGGTCAGTTGGAGCGTGCGGTACAGCTTGGGCTGGGAGACGAAGGTGCCCTTGCCCTGGATCCGGTCCAGCCGGCCCTCTCCCACGAGTTCCGTGAGCGCCTGCCGGATGGTGGTCCGCGAGGTGTCGAACCGCACGGCGAGCAGCCGTTCGGCCGGCATCGCCGAGCCGGGCTGCAACTCCTCGGCCATGGCGAGCAGTTGCTGTTTGATCCGGTAGTACTTCGGCACGCGCGCGGTGCGGCCGGACGCCCCCCTGTGCGGCTGGGCGCTGCTGACGTCGGTGGTCATGCCTGCCTTCCCGGCTGTGTCGACGGTCTCCCGTTATAGCGACCAACTGCCCTATGGTCTAGTCCAACCCGCCCGCCCAGGTCCGGTCCAACCGATGCCCGGATGAATCGGACGGATGCGGACGGACGCGCTCCGGTGACGTTCTCGTAACGGCCGGAATCGGCTTCCGGGACCACCCTTGACACCCCGAAAGGTCTAGGCCAAGCTCCACCGTACTGGTCTACACCATTAGTGGCCAGGTCCCGAGCCCTACGTGCAACAGCGTCGTACGCAGGTCACCGCCGAGGGCGTGGGGGGTTAGTGGCATCCCTGAGGAGGGTGGCGTGAAGCGCAAGCTCGCTGCCGCGATCGTGATCGCGGGCATGATGGTCTCCGTTGCGGCGTGTGGCGGAAACGGCGGCAAGGACAGCGGCAAGGACGCGGGACCGAGCAGCTGGAAGGGCCAGACGCTCACCGTCTGGACCATGGACGGCTCCGCGCCGCCGCAGTGGAGCAAGGACGTCCAGGCCGCGTTCGAGAAGAAGACCGGCGCGAAGCTGAAGTTCGAGATCCAGAAGTGGGACGGGATCCAGCAGAAGATCACCACCGCCCTCTCCGAGGACAACCCGCCGGACGTCCTGGAGGTCGGCAACACCCAGACCCCCGCCTACGCGGCCACCGGCGGCCTCGCCGACCTGAGCGACGTCAAGCAGTCGATCGGTGCCGACTGGACGCCCTCGGTCTCCCAGTCCTCCGTGTACCAGGGCAAGCAGTACGCCGCCCCCTGGTACTTCGCCAACCGCGTCGTCATCTACAACAAGGCCATCTGGGCGAAGGCCGGCATCACGTCCACCCCGAAGACCCGCGACGAGTTCTTCAAGGACCTGCAGACCATCGGCAAGAAGACCGACGCCGAGCCGCTCTACCTGCCGGGCCAGAACTGGTACTTCCTCGACGGCCTGATCATCGGCCAGGGCGGCGACCTGGTGAAGAAGCAGGGCAGCACGTACGTCTCCAACCTCGCCGACCCGAAGGTCGCCGCGGCCATGGACCTCTACAAGCAGTACGCCTCCTACTCCAAGGCGCCCAAGGACAAGGACGAGGCCACCCCGCAGCAGGCCACGGTCTTCGCCAAGGGCAAGACCGGCGCGTTCATCGGCATGGGCTGGGAGGCCGCCACCGCCATCCAGGCCAACAAGTCCATCGAGAAGGACCTCGGCTACTTCACCATCCCGGGCGCCACCGCCGACAAGCCCGAGGGCGTCTTCCTCGGCGGCTCCAACCTCGCCGTCGCCCAGAACAGCAAGAAGCAGTCGCTGGCCAAGGAGTTCCTGAAGATCGCCCTGTCCGACCAGTACGAGGGCGAACTGTCCAAGCTCAACGGCGTCATCCCGAACAAGACGGCCCTGCAGAGCAACCTCAAGGGCAACGGTGCCGCCGAGGCCGCCGCGCCCGCCGCCGCGGTCGGCGGCACCACCCCGCTGATCCCGGAGTGGGCCGCGGTGGAGAACACCCCGAACCCGATCAAGTCCTACATGACCGCGGTGCTGAACGGTAAGGCTCCGGCTGCGGCCGCCAAGGACGTCGAGGCCGAGATCGACAAGCGCCTGGCCCAGAAGAACTGATGACCACGCCGGGGGCGCCGCGCGGCGGCGCCCCCGGATCGGTCGTTCCCACGGCCGGTTCGGCCACGGAAGAGATGGCAACACATGTCAGTGCAGACCCAAGGCACGGACACGGCCGGTGGGCCCGCTGTCCGCAAGGCCCGGATACCGGGGCCGCCGCGGGGCGCGGACCGTGACTCCGGGTCCCCGTCCCGCCGCGGTGCCGCCGCCCCCTACCTCCTCCTGCTGCCCGCGCTGCTGGCCACCGTGGTCCTGCTCGGCTGGCCCCTGGTCAAGAACGGCATGCTGTCGTTCCAGAACCTCAACCCGCGGCAGCTCATCCAGCACCTCACCGAGTGGAACGGCGTCGACAACTACCGGCAGGTGCTGTCCGAGCCGGAGTTCTGGCACGTCGTCGAGCGCACCGTCTTCTTCACCGCCGCCAACGTCGTCCTCATCATGGTGCTCGGCACCCTGATCGGACTGCTGCTGGCCCGGCTCGGCAAGCGGATGCGGCTGCTGCTCATGGTGGGCCTCGTCCTGGCCTGGGCGATGCCCCCCATCGCCGCCACCACCGTCTACCAGTGGCTGTTCGCCCAGCGCTTCGGCGTCGTCAACTGGACACTGGACAAGCTCGGCTGGCACTCCATGGCCGGCCACAACTGGCTGGGCAGCCAGTTCTCCACCTTCTCCGTGGTCGTCCTGCTCATCGTGTGGCAGTCGATCCCCTTCGTGGCGATCAACCTGTACGCCGCCACCACCACGATCCCCAAGGAGCTGTACGAGGCCGCGTCCCTGGACGGCGCCGGCGCCTGGCAGAGCTTCACCTCGGTGACCCTGCCCTTCCTGCGGCCCTTCCTGTACGCCACGACCTTCCTCGAGGTCATCTGGGTCTTCAAGGCGTTCACCCAGATCTTCGCCATCAACCAGGGCGGCCCCGACCGCCTCACCGAGACCCTGCCGATCTACGCCTTCGTCGAGGGCGTCGGCAACCAGCACTTCGGCGTCGGCGCGGCGATCTCCTTCCTGACCATCCTGGTACTGCTCGTCATCACCTCGTACTACCTGCGCATGGTGCTCAAGCAAGAGGAGGACGAGCTGTGAAGCGCTCGCTCATCGGCCGTATCTGGCCCGGCGCGACCGCCGTCGTCCTCTTCGTCGGCTTCGCGTTCCCCGTCTACTGGATGTTCGCGACGGCCCTCAAACCGACCGGCGACATCATCTCCGACAACCCGGTGTGGTTCCCGACGAACGTCACCCTCGGCCACTTCAAGAAGGCGATCCACGCCGACCACTTCTGGACCCTGGTCGTCAACTCCGTCACCGTCACGGTCCTGTCGGTGGTCTTCTCGCTCGTCATCGCCCTGTTCGCGGCCTTCGCGCTCGCCCGGATGCGGTTCAGGGGCCGGCGCGGGCTCATCGTGACGTTCATGCTGGCGCAGATGGCCCCCTGGGAGGTCCTGATCATCGCCATCTACATGATCGTCCGCGACAACGACATGCTGGACAGCCTGGTCCCGCTCACCGTCTTCTACACGATGATGGTGCTCCCGCTGACCGTCCTGACCCTGCGCGGTTATGTGGCCGCCGTACCGAAGGACCTGGAGGAGGCGGCCATGGTCGACGGCTGCACCCGCACGCAGGCCTTCGTCCGGGTCATCTTCCCCCTGCTGGCCCCCGGTCTGATGGCGACCTCGCTGTTCGGGTTCATCACCGCCTGGAACGAGTACCCGCTCGTCCTGATCCTCAACAAGGACATCGAGAAGCAGACGCTGCCGCTGTGGCTGTCGCAGTTCCAGACCGCCTTCGGTGACGACTGGGGCGCCACGATGGCCGCCTCGACCCTGTTCGCGCTGCCCATCCTGATCCTCTTCATCTTCCTGCAACGCAAGGCTGTCAGCGGCCTGACCGACGGCGCCGTGAAGGGATGACCCCGCCGATGACCACACTCGCCACCACTGGGTCTGACAGCGGCTCCGCCGCGGGCGACACCCTCACCCGGGACGCCCTCGCGGTGCTGCAGCCGGGGTTCGACGGCACCACCGCGCCCGACTGGGTGCGCCGCCGCCTCGGTGAAGGGCTCGCTTCCGTGGCTCTGTTCGGCCGCAACGTCGTCACCGAGGAGCAAGTCACCGCGCTCACCAAGGAGTTGCGAGCCGAACGCGACGACCTGCTGGTCGCCATCGACGAGGAGAGCGGCGACGTCACCCGCCTCGACGTGCGCACCGGCTCCTCCTTCCCCGGCAACCACGCCCTCGGCGCCGTCGACGACCCCGGTCTCACCCGGTCCGTCTCCCGCGAGCTGGGCCGGCGCCTGGCCGCCTGCGGCGTCAACTTCGACTGGGCGCCGTCCGCCGACGTCAACGCCAACCCCGACAACCCCGTCATCGGCGTCCGCTCCTTCGGCGCGAGCACCGACCTGGTGGCCCGGCACACCGCCGCCTGGGTCGAGGGCCTGCAGTCCACCGGCGTCGCCGCCTGCACCAAGCACTTCCCGGGCCACGGCGACACCAACGTCGACTCCCACCACGCCGTACCCCGCATCGACGTCGACGCCGACACCCTCCACGCCCGCGAGCTGCCCCCCTTCCGCGCGGCCATCGCCGCCGGTACCCGCGCCATCATGAGCGCCCACATCCTCGTGCCCGCGCTCGACCCGGACCGACCCGGCACCCTCTCCCGCCGCATCCTCACCGAGCTGCTGCGCGAAGAACTCGGCTACCAGGGCCTGATCGTCACCGACGGCATGGAGATGCGCGCGATCTCCGGCACCTACGGACTGGAACACGGCGTGGTCCTGGCGATCGCGGCCGGCGCCGACGCCATCTGCGTCGGCGGCGGGCTGTGCGACGAGGGCACCGTGCTCAGGCTCAGGGACGCGCTCGTGGCCGCCGTACGCTCCGGCGAACTGCCCGAGGAACGGCTGGCCGACGCCGCCGCCCGGGTCCGGGACCTGGCCCGGTGGACGGCCAGGGCCCGCAGCGGCGCGGCGAACACCGAGCCGAACCCGGAGATCGGCCTGGTCGCGGCCCGCCGCGCGCTGACGGTGACCCGTGCGGGCGCCGCCGCACCGGCCCCCGCCCCGGGGTACGTCGCCCAGTTCGAGCCGGCCCGCAACATCGCCGTCGGCGACCAGACCCCGTGGGGCGTGGCCGCCGAGCTGGAGCGGCTGCTGCCCGGCACCGCCTCCGCCTCCTTCACCGGCGACGACGCGGGCGGCGCGGCTCTCGCCACCGCCGACGGCCGGCGGATCGTCGCCGTGGTCCGCGACGAACACCGGCACGACTGGATGCGCTCCGCGCTCGACACCCTGCTCGCCGCCCGCCCGGACACCGTCGTCGTGGAAATGGGCCTGCCCCAGGCCCCGCCGCGCGGCGCCCTGCACATCGCCACCTACGGCGCCGCCCGGGTCTGCGGCGTGGCGGCGGCCGAGGCCGTCGTGGCGGGCTGAACCCACTCGCTCCACCGGCCGCCCGCCGACGCGGGCGGCCGGGTCGACCGTGCTCTTCTCCCGGATCCCCACCGCTGTTGTCCGCACGTGTTGTCCAGAGGAATCGCATGCAGACGCCCCACCCCTTCCTCCACCGGGCGGCCTCCATCCGCCCCTACTTCAGCGCCGACGGCGAGACCTACCTCGCCCCGGCCCCCCTGCGCCACCTCGAGAAGTCCCAACCCCTCAGGGTGCTCTCCGCGGAGGACTTCGCCTTCTGGCAGACCTACGGCTACGTCGTCGTACGCGAGGCCGTCACCCCCGGCGAGGCCAAGCAACTCCTCGACTTCGCCTGGGAGTTCACCGGACTCGACCCCGACGACCCCGAAACCTGGTACGCGGAACCCTCGTTCCGCTCCGAACTCGACCAGCACCTGTTCATCTACGGCTTCGTCGAGGCCTACCACCACCAGCTCCTCTGGGACAGCCGCCAGACCCGGCGGGTCTACGACGCGTTCGTGGACGTCTGGGACTGCGAGGAGCTGTGGGTCACCCTGGACCGGCTCAACCTCAACCCGCCCAACACCCGCACCCGTTCCCGTTCCCTGATCGAGCCCACCGACGAGGGCTTCGACATCGAGCTGCACTGGGACGTCGACACCACCCTCGCCGTGCACCCCCAGCGCGTCCAGGGCATCATCGCCCTCACCGACACCCGGCCCGAACTCGGCGGCTTCCAGTGCGCCCCCGAGCTCTTCCGCCGCCTCGAGGAGTGGCGCCTGGCCCAGCCGCCCGGCCGCGACCCGGTCCGGCCCGGCACCGACCGCGCCGAGTTCCCGGTGATCCGCCCCGACCTCCAGGCCGGCGACCTGCTGATCTTCAACGGGCTGCTGGCACACGGCGTCGCACCGAACCTCTCTGACAACGCTGTCCGAGCCGTCCAGTACCTGTCGATGATGCCCGCCCTGGAGGAGCACACCGCCCTGCGCGACTCCCGCGTCCACTCCTGGCGCACCCTCGCGACCCCCGACTGGAACGCCACCCTCCTCGGCGACGCCCGCCGGCCGGAGGCCGACCGCTACGGACCCGCGACGCTCACCCCGCTCGGCAGAAAGCTGCTCGGACTGGACTCCTGGGCCGCTGCCGCGGAAGAGGCACAGTGAACCGGATCTGCCTCTGCCTGCCCACCAACCGCGCCTGCTCCGCCACCCTCACCGCCCTCCACGCCGAGGCCGCCTACGCCGCCCAGCACCACGGCGCCGACGTCCAACTCCTCATCCTCGACTCCTCCGACGCCCGCACCCGCGCCGAGCACACCCGGGTCGTGGCCGGCCTCCACCCGGTACCCGGCGTCACCGTCCACCACTTCGGCGAGTTCGAGCAGCGGGCCTTCCTGCGCCGGACCATCGAGCGGGCCGGCCTGCCCGACGTCGACCGCCTCCTGCACCTCATGCTCCCGCCCGCCGTGTCCTACGGCGCCTGCACCAACCGCGCCTTCCTGCTGGCCGCCGCCCTCGGCTGCGACTCGCTGCACCGCAGGGACTCCGACAGCGCCTACCAACTCCACGGCGGCGAGCCGGTGTTCCCCGTGCACCACGAGCTGCCCTGGCTGGGCCGTCCCGCCGCCGAGGCCACGGCCTCCGTCCCGCACACCGACCTCGACCCGGCGCTGCCGGCCCGCCCGGTGTCACTGGCGGGCGCCTCCTTCATCGGCGAACTCTCCGTCGACATCGGGGAGATACGACGCCTGGACGAGGGCGTGTACCACGACGTCGTCAGCCTCTGGGCGCCCGGCGACTGGCCCGAGGACCGCAAACGCCACCTGGTGGAGGAGTCCTTCACCGGCGCGGGCACGGCACCCTTCACCGGTGACCGGGCAACCCTCACCGTGGTCGACCCCATGCGCGTCGACATGTGCAACATCGCCTTCGACCGCGCGATCTACGAACGCATCCCGCTCCCACCCGCCACCGACACCATCGGCAGCGACTACTTCCTCCTCCATGTGGTCCACGACGCCGCTCTGCCCGGCATCCTGCACAACCGCCACATCGAGAACTTCCACACCCCCGAACGCCGCACCGACACCGGCTTCCCGGCCTACCAGCGGCGGTTCGTGAAGTTCCTCCTCTCCATGCTCCACTTCCACCACGTCTACGACCGCATGGCCGCCGAAGGTGTGGGGTTGCTGGACGAGCGGCATCGGGTACGGGCCGACCGGATCGTGGAGTTCCTGCGGGAGAGCACCGACCTGGACCGCGCGGAGAACGTCTGGCGACTGGACCGGGTGGACACGGCCTATCGCAAGCTGGGCGGCCGGTACGCGACGTTCGCCGACCAACTCGCGGAAGAGCGTGAACGGTTGTTGGACGAGGCGGAGTCGGACATGGAGGACTTCGCACACCTGGTCGAGGCCTGGCCGGCACTGATCAAAGCAGCCCGCACATGAGCGCCCCAAAGGGGCGCGGGGCCCTGTCTGATATGCGGCTACCGCCGCGTGGGCGCGATCAACCACGGCGGACCGGCACTCGCACGACGGCACATCCGGGCACTTCCGCAGGCGCACTCGGCACCGCACTCGCCGCAGCCGAATCCGACCGCATCATCTACGACCTGACCGGCATAGAGCACCAATACGACGCCCTGCTCAACGAGTTGCCCGGCACCCACATTCGCTTCGCGCTCAAGGCCTGCCCCGTCGACGAGGTCCTGCACACCCTCACGGCCCGCGGTGCCGGATTCGACGCAGCAAGCCCCGCCGAAATCACCCAAGCCCTCCGAGCCGGCGCCCAGCCACACCGCATCCACTACGGCAACACCATCAAGTCCGACCACGACATCGCCGAAGCCCACCGCCTGGGTGTCCGCACCTTCGCCACCGACAGCATCGAGGACGTCACCGCCATCGCCGCGCACGCGCCCCGCGCCCGGGTGTTCTGCCGCCTCGCCACCAGCGGGGAGGGCGCGCTGTGGGGCCTGAACCGCAAGTTCGGCTGCGCCCCCGACGACGCCGTCCGCGTGCTGGAAACGGCCCGCGAGGCCGGACTCACCCCGGCCGGCCTGTCCGTGCACGTCGGCTCCCAGCAGATGACCGGCGAGGCCTGGCAGCAGGCCCTGGACACCCTCGCCGGGACGCTGGCGGCGCTGGCCGGGCGGGGGATCGTACCCGACCACGTCAACCTCGGCGGCGGTCTGCCCGCGCTGGGCTACCAGGACCGTCACGGCAACCCGCTCGACCCGCCCCTGGACAAGATCTTCGCCGTGCTCCGCGAGGGCATGGACCGGCTGCGCGACCTCACCTCCGCTCCGCTCGACTTCGTGATGGAACCGGGCCGCCACCTGGTCGCCGACCACGGTGCGGTCCGGGCCCACGTCTCCCGGCTGACCCGCCGCAGGCAGCCGGACGGCACCGACGCCCACTGGCTCTACCTGAGCTGCGGAAAGTTCAACGGCCTCTATGAGATGGACCAGTTGACGCACCGGATGGTGTTCCCGGGCCACCTCGGAACACAGGAGCACGTCTCCGCGATCGTCGCCGGCCCCACCTGCGACAGCGACGACGCCTACGGCGAGGGCCGGCACCCGGTGCGCGTGCCGGCGTCCGTCACCTCCGGCGACCCGGTCTGGATCCTCTCCGCCGGCGCCTACGCCACCAGCTACACGACCCAGGGCTTCAACGGCATCCGCCCGCTGCCCTGCGTGTGCATCCGGGGCCAGGAAGGACACCACTGACATGACACACCTGATACGCGGCGTCACCGAGGCCGACTGGCCCGCGGTCGTGGCCCTGGAAGCGGAGGCGTACGCGGACACCGCGCTCACGGAGGGGGAGGCCGTGCTGCGCTCCCGGGCCTCGGCGGGCACCTGCCTCGTCCTGGACCTCGACGGCCGGATCGCGGGCTATGCCCTGGCCCTGCCGTACCCGAGGTTCCGCTGCCCCGACCTGACCCGCGCCGAGCGGGCGGCCCACTGCTCCACCAACCTGCACCTGCACGACCTCGTCATCACCGCGCCCCTGCGCCGCAGGGGGCTCGGCAGCCGTATGGCCCGCCACCTGACGGGCGTCGCCCGCGCCCGCGGTTTCGAGACGATGTCCCTGATCGCGGTCGCCGGCAAGGAACCCTTCTGGCGGGCCAACGGCTACCGCGCCCACCGCGAGGCGCACGTCCCGGCCGGGTACGGCAGCGGCGCGGTGTACATGTCGGCGCAGGTCGCCGCCGTGCGGAGGGCGAGCTGATGCCCGCTCCCTCCTTCCAGCGCGCCAAGTGGTCCATCGCGGCGCTGTTCTGCTTCCTCGGCTTCCAGTACGGCACCTGGGTCTCCCGGCTTCCCGCGCTCAAGACCCGGCTGGACCTGGGCGCCGGGGAGGTGGGCCTGCTGCTGATGGTCTGCGGGGCCGGTGCGGCGGCCTCCTTCCCGCTGGTCGCCCTCCTGATGCGCCGCCTCGGCTCCCGGCGGCTGTCCCTGGCCTCCGCCGTGTGCCTGGTGGCCGTACTGGCCGCCCTGTCCGCCGTACCGAACTACCCGCTCGCGCTCCTGGCCGTCTGCGCCGACGGAGTCGCGGTCGGCTGCCTCAACGTCGCCATGAACGCCCAGGGCGCCGCGCTGGAGAAGGCCTACGACCGCACCGCCATGTCCCAGCTGCACGCCACGTTCAGCGCCGGTCTGCTCGCCGCCGCCCTGCTGACCTCGGGCGTGACCACGCTGACCGGGTCGGTGCCGGCCCATTTCACCGTGGCCGGAGCCCTGTTGCTGCTCCTGCTCGCCGGCGCCCGCTCCGGGCTGCTCACCCGTACGGAACCGGGCACGCCGGGCGGGCCGAAGCGGAGCCGCCGCCCTGCCCTGCCCTCCTGGACGACCCTGCTCCTGGGCTGCGCCATGGCCTTCGGCACCATCACCGAGGGCGCGATGAACGACTGGTCGACGCTCTACCTGAAGGACGTCGTCAAGGCCTCGGCGTCCGTGGCGCCGCTGGGCATCGCGGTCGTCTCCGTGATGATGCTGCTGGCCCGCCTGCGCGCGGACCGCTGGCGCGGTCGCTGGGGCGACGGCCGGGTGGTGCGGGCCGGCAGCGCGGTCGCCGCCACCGGCCTCGCCCTCGCCCTGCTCACCGGCGGGCTGGTCCCGACCCTCCTCGGCTTCGCCTGCGTCGGCCTCGGCGCGGCCGCCGTCACCCCGTGCGTCTACGTCGCGGCCGCCGGTCACGGCTCCGACGCCCTGGCCCTGGTCGCCGCGATGGGCACCACTGGGCTGCTGGCCGGCCCGGCACTGATCGGCCTCGTCGCGAGCACCACGAGCCTCACCCTCGGCATGGCGACCGTCGCCGCGTCGGCCCTGATCGTGACGCTGACCGCGTTCCGGATCCGCTGGCCCGACCGCACCCCGGCACCCACGGCCGGGACTCCGCTTCCGGCACCTGAGAACGCCTAGGGAGCCGCCCACCGGCGGCACATCACAGCAGGTCAGGTCACCTGGACATCGCGGCCGGGCTCAGCATGAGGTGCGCGGACTCGGGGCGGGCGAAGTCGGAGTGGGCTCCGGCCGGGGCCATCCGGGTCCGGACGCCGCCGCGGAAGAGGCGGCTGGCGTCCACGTCGACCAGTCGGTGGTCCAGGGCGACCGCCGGGTACCGCTCGCCCACGTCGAGCAGCCGGACGTGGAACTGGGGGACCGGGGCCACGCCCGCCCCCGAGTGGCCGATGCCGGCCGCGCCCTCCGCGCGCAGATGCCAGAACCCCGTCGCCCGGTCCCAGCGGGAGTGGGTGAGCACCAGCGGGCCGCGCAGCGGGGCGCCCGGCCGGCCGGCGGAGGGGAACAGCGAGGGGAAAGGGCGGTCGAAGGCGTCGCGCGGTGCCGCCATCCGGAAGACCAGCATGCTGTAGGCGGTGAAGGGCCGGCCGGGCACCCGGGGCGAACTCCAGCCCAGCACCCGCGGCCCGCCGGGAGACGCCGCCCACTGCACCGCCTCGCACAGGAAACGCCCCCCGAAGGAGTGCCAACAGGTGCAGATACCGCCCGTTGCGGTTGGCGAGCACCGCCGGTGAGGCGGGATCCGGGCGTGCCGCGTCGAGATAGCCGAGCAGATGGGCCAGCACATGCGGAGCCTGCCCCCCGGCCCGCCGCGCTCATCGCATGGGCCCGGTCGCGGATACGGCGGTAGCCGCCCAGCGAGGGGGAGTGGGACCCCGGGCCGGGCGGTGACCAGCACCCGGCCGCTCCGGCGGCCACAGACCGTGCAGTTCCGCCGGGTCGGTCAGCCCGTCGAGCACCACCAGCCAGCGCCGGCCGGTCGCCCGCAGCCAGGCCAGGAAGGCCTGTGCGCCGTGCTCCGGCTGCCCGGGGTCGGCTCCGGCGGCCGCCGCGAAGTCGCAGACGACCGCGCCGCGGGAGGCGACGGTCACCCACACCACCAGGTCGACGGTCCCCTCATGCCGGACGCACCGCACGAAGTGCGCGGCCAGTTGTGTCTTGCCGGGCGGGATGGGCGGAACGGCGGTCGGCGGGGCAGGCGCTGACAGCGGGACGGGCGCAGGGAGGGCGGCGCCGGGCGGCGGCGCGACGGACGGCCCGGGGGAGGTGAGGTTCCCCGCGCTCGCACCGACCGGCTTCGCCATCGCGTACGCGCCCGCGCACACCGACACCAACTGACGTGACTCAGCCGCGAGTTGCACCTGACGACCGGACCGCTCGGCGTCCTCCAGCAGATCCTCGAAGCGGGTCTGCCAGGCCGCCTCCGCCCGGACGCGCAGCCGCTCGTCGCCGGGCGCCCCGAGCAGCGTGGTCAGGGTGCGCTCCAGCCGCTCCCGCTGCGCGCGCTTGCGCTGCTGGTCGCCCTCACCGAGAAGACGCGCCGCCCGGGCACACACGCCAGTGCGAACAACGAGTCGTCCGGCATTCAGCGTTTCCCCGCCCTTCGCGACACCGCCTCGGCTCACGCTGTATCCATGGAAGCGCAACCGCCGCGGCACCGAAGGCCGGCGGACGGACAGGATCTCCGGACAGCGGCGGTTCTCCATCATGCCGAGGACTTCGGTCTCCTATCCGCGGTGGGATGACGCGGGCGTGGACGCGAGGGTGCCGACGGCCTTGAGGGTGCGCAGCACAGGTGCCGTCTCCAGGCTACGGATCGCCTTCACCGAGCCCAGTCCCTGGGTGAGGTAGTGGTACAGCGCTGCGGTGTCCCTGCACAGGGCGTGAGCCACGAGGTTGGTGGGACCGGTGGTGTGGGCCACGAAGGCGAGTTCCTCATGGCGCGCCAACGTCGTGGCCACCTCATCGAGATGGGCGGGAGCGACTGCCATCCACAGCAGGACCTTGGCGATGCCCCCCAGGAGCGCGGGATCGAGCTCCACATCGAAGAAGATCGCTCCGCAGTCGCGCAGGCTGTCCAGCCGGCGCGACACCGTCGCGGGCGACCAGCCCGTGGTGGCGGCGAGGTCGCCGACCCCTGTTCGGCCGTCCTGTCGCAGGGCTTCCATCAAGGCGTGGTCCGCGGGGGAGAGCCTCACCTGCCGATCCCGGTCCCGGTCCAGGGAGGGGGGTTCGTTGCAGTCGGTGCGTTTCGCGTCGGCCAACAGGCGTTGCTGTCGTGGTTTGAGGGCGTTGGCGCTCATGCGCCAAGGGGTACGCCAGCCGACATAGGTGTGCAGCAGATGGTGGGCGGACACGGCGGTGAGCCCGATGCTGGGGGGCAGCTCGTGCAGGAGCAGGGAGTGGCCGTGCGCCGTACCGAGTGGTGTTTCGAGCACCGCGACGATCTCGGTGCCGCCACCGGTGAGATAGACCCACGAGGTGTCCTGGCGCCGGACGAGGGCGTGGGCGAGATCCAGTGCGGTCTCGGGGGCGGCGGTCAGCCGCAGCAGCCACTGCTCATGGCCCGTCAGGTGCGGGTCGGGCAACCCGACGACGCGGAGCGCGGCGTGCTCGCGCAGCCTGTCGTAACGACGGGAGACCGTCTGCGGGGAGACCGACAGTACGTGGGCTATCTGTGTGAAGGGGGCACGTCCGTCGATGTGCAGCGCATGGATCAAGGCGCGATCGAGGTCGTCGAGCATTCGCACACCATCCTTCACGCACCGCGTGGCAGGCCGCGGCGAGTCGCCGGAGGCGATGCCTGCACACGCCGGTGCTCCGCTCGGTCTGGACCCGGGTCCGGCGGCCCGGAGGTCGAAGGGGAGGAGTCCCTCGCCGTCGACCGTGGCGGCGAGCGTTCGCCGCCACGGTCACCGGTCAGTCCCTGATCACCGACTTGCAGCGCATCAGGAACTCGGCGAGATAGCCGTCATGCGGCATGCCGGACTCCATCCGGTGCGTCGGGTGATCTCCTACGTAGACATTGCTGATGGACGGATCTTCCAGCAGCTGTCCGACGAGGTGGGCATCGTGGGTGAGCGCTGTCAGGACGAGGCTGTTCCTCAGCGGCGCGATGCCTGCTTCACGCGTCCACGGAGCGACCCAGACGCAAGGAAAGGGAAGCTCGACGGAAGACTGCGGCGCATCGGGCCGGTCGAGCTGGAAGACGGCGGGGCGCAGTACGGCGCTGCCGTCGCCCAGTTCGTCGATGACGCCGTCGCCGCCGAGCCAGGGCCTTGCTCCCGAGGCCTTGTCGAGCAGGTGCGCCTCGAACGCCTTGGCCGTCGCGAGCGGTTGGACGGGGAAGACCGCCCGGGGATCCTCGGGAGGCAGGCTGGGCACCGAGGAATGGCGCTCGGCGAGCGCTTCGCAGAGCGGGGCCGGGTCGCCTTCCACGAAGACGGCGGTGGTGTTGACGCAGCCCGTGCCGCCCTTGCCGCTCACCGAGTCGACGATCGTGTCGAGATGATCCCGCCAGTCCATCTCCTCGGTCAGGAGAATCTTCGAGCGGCCAGGACCCTGCGGGAGGATCGAGGGGGCGGCGGCGTACTTGCGCACCACGTCGTCGCCGCCGTAGACCAGCCCGAGGTCCGCGCCCCGCAGCAGGACGTCCGCGGTGGCGTGGTCGGTCGGCAGCAGTGTCACCTGGTCGTTGCCGAAGCCGGCGTCGCGCAGTGCGGTGACCAGTCGGTGCGGCGTGAACGGCTCGCGCCGGGAGGGCCGGACGGCGACGCGGTAGCCCAGCGCGAGCGCCTCCGGCCAGAGGCTGTGCGGCCCGGGGTGGTTGCCGGCGGCGTGCACGGCGAAGACGTTCCCGCGCCGGGTCCACACCGCGCGGCCGGTGCGGGTCAGCGGGTCGTCCCAACGCCTCACCGCTCCGGTCGGCCGGGCGCACTCCACGCTGTGGTGGGCCTGCCTCATCCGGGCCGCGATGGCCCGCGTGGTCGACCGCACCACGGAGACCGGTATCCCGCCGACGCGACTGACCTGGTACTCGTACTCCTGGACCGACTGGTCACGCAGCGTGGCGGTCGCGAAGAGCTCGGCAGCGTGGCTGATCATCCCGATCCGCTCGTCGACGGGAGGAGTGGAAGCCCGGTGCAGCGACTTCATCGTGCGGTCGACGAACAGGGAGGGGACCAGGCTCAGTTCGGCGACCTGCCGGCCCGCGACGTCGTGCACGGCCGTACGGCTGCGGGACCTGAACGCGCCCTGCGGCCCGAGGGCGTCGAGCTGCACCGCACCGGCGTCGGAGTGCGCCATCAGTAGACCCCTTCGATCACGGTCTCGTTCTCGAAGGTCGCCACCGGAGCGATGTCCGCCACCGCGTCACCGACCTGACCGGCCAGGGGCTCGATCCGGGTTGCGACATCCCGCTCCAGGTTGTTGGGCAGGAAGAACGACTTGCTGACGTGGTTGACCAGGACGCGGCCGCGATCGCCGTACGCGACCGGTATGAGCGTCTCCGGATCGACGACCGAGAACGTCACGTAGGGGCTGCAGGAGTCGAAGACGCAGCCGGCGTCCTCCGGGAGGTCCGGGCGCTCACCGGCGAACCCCAGGATCATGGTGCTGCCGTAGTTCCCGCACAGGACCGTCCCGGGGAAGACCTCGGTCTTGTAGAGGTAGCGGGAGTCGGGATCCAGCTGGGTGCCGCCCCAGCGGATCGCCCGGACCTTCTCCTTGACCAGCTCGGCCAGGTCGTCGCGCAGGGCGAGGCGCTCCAGCAGCGGGGGCGTGATGGTCAGGACGCCGATGTCCTGTGTGCGCAGCACGAACGCGGCCTGGTCGATGAGGTGTTCGGTGTAGGCGGCGGCTTGGTCCCACTGACCGCCGGAGATCAGTTTCTTCACCCATCGGGGGTCGAGATCGACGGTGAAGCCGCGGCGGCCGTGGCTGGTCGCGGACCTGCGGAAGTATTCACCCACGATGTGCGGGCCCGTCGGGACCAGGCCGAGCCAGTCGGCGCCGGCGGGGAAGCCGTGGGCGTCGAGGTTGGCGTTGCTCCAGTGGACCATGCGCTCCAGCCAGTCCCGCAGCAGGACGACCCGCTTGGGCTCCCCCGTGGTCCCACCGCTCTCGAACACCCCGATCACGTCGGGGTGCCGGCCGTAGCCGCGGGGGATCAGGTCCTCGGCGCGGACGGAGCGCAGTTCGGCCGCCACGTTGGGGAAGAGCCTGAGATCTTCGTGGGTACGGATCTCACTGCGGGGGTCGAAGGGCAGGGTCTTGGCTCGCTCCAGCCAGAACCGCGAGCCCGTATCGGGGTTGAAGTGCCACTCCATGGCGGCCTGGATCAGGTCGTCCGGCTCGGGACGCACATCGAGGGGAAGGTCGAGGACCTGTGTGGTGGCTCGCGGCACGGGAACTCCTTCTGGGCGTATGAGGTGAGGTGGGGACTGCCCGGCGGAGATGCGGTACCTCCGTCGGCGCACCGGAGTTGTGGACGGAGCACGGAGCTACAGCTCGACGATGACGGCACCGATGTGCCGCCCTTCGATCACCTCCAGCAGGGCCTGAGGGGCGTGTTCGATGCCCTTGATCCGCACGTGGGGGAAGACCATCTGCCCCGCGCGCAGCCACGCGCCGAACCTCTCGGTCCACTCCCCGCAGTCGTCGAAGTCGTCCGAGCTGAAGCCGCGCATCACGATCCGCTTGTGGATGAGCGGCAGGGAGTCCAGCTCGACGGGTGCCGTGGTGCCGGTGCCGTCCTCGCACAGCTGCCCGGACAGGGCGCCGATCAGGACGAAGCGGGCACCCGGACGGGCCGCTTCCACAGCCGCCCGCAGCTGTTCGCCTCCGACGTTGTCGAAGAAGACGTCGATGCCGTCCGGTGCGGCCTTCGCCAGCTGTTCGGCGAGCGGTGCGGCACCGCGGATGACGGCCGCGTCGTAACCGAGCTCGTTCACGAGACGGTCGGCCTTCTCCTGCGAGCCGGTGCTGGCGATGACCTGGCCGGCGCCCAGCCGCTTGGCGATCTGCCCGGCCATCGCGCCGATCCCGCTGCCGCCCGCGGAGACGAACACGGTGTCCCCGGGGCGGAGTTCGACCCCGCGCGTCAGTGCCGCGTACGCTGTCCAGCCCTGCTGGAGGTGGGTGATCGGGTCGGGAAGGGCCTCGGTGTCCAGCCGCGCGCACTCGCCCGCGGGGACGACGGCGTACTCACGCCAGCCCAGCCAGTGCGACACCAGATCGCCCGGCCGCAGTGCGCTGCCCTCGGGGGCGGAGACCACCTCGCCGATCGCCGCGCCGACGAGGGTGTCGCCGGCGTTGAGCACGGGGAACGGCGTGTCCTGCGTGGCACCCGCGATGAGTATGCGCAGTGTGGCGAAGACGTGGAAGAAGACGTTGCGTACCAGTACGTCGTCGTCCCCCGGCGAGGCCAGGGGTGTCTCGACGACACTGAAGTGCTCCAGCCGCGGAAGCCCTTCGGGCTTGGCCGCGAGACGGACTTCTCTCTGGGTAGCGGGCAGGGCTGCCATTCACGCTCCTGAACAGGAAGGACGTACGGATGTGAAGCCCTGGTGCACGCGGAGTGACCAGGGAGCCCCAGGGTGGAGCGATCACGTCCGCCGACTCCAGTCACGGTGCCGCACTGGAACATTTCTTCCATCCGAGACGCCTGGCTGAAGGAAGCTCACATCCGGGGGCCGGCCCGGGCATCCCTCCGCGGGCCGGCCGGCCGGGGCGCGTGCACGGGGCCGCCGCGTGGGAAATCGTCACCGCAGACGTCCTCGGTGGAAGGAATCGTCCATCTCCCGGCTCTGGCTGGAGGCCGCGGATCCGTCCCTCCACGCTGACTCGTGGTCGAACTCGATGCCCCGCTCCCGGGGGATCGGTTCGGCGCGTCGACAATGGTGGAGAGGAACCCCGATGACTGCTGAGCGTGTGCTTGCGCCGACTCCCACAACGGCGTACCGATGGCGGTGGCTGGCGCTCACCGCCCTGCTGCTCGGTGAGGCCATGAACCTGTTGGACGCGACCATCGTGCAGGTCGCCGCACCGGCGATCCATGCCGATCTGGGCGGCTCGGTGTCCGACATCCAGTGGTTCACGACGGCCTACACCCTCCCGTTCGCGGTGCTGTTGATCACCGGTGGCCGGTTGGGCGACATCGCCGGCCGACGACGGCTGTTCGTCATCGGCGTCACAGGATTCATGCTGGCGTCCACCGCATGCGCACTGGCGCCCTCGGTGGGTCTGCTGATCGGCTTCCGCGTGGTGCAGGGGGCAGCGGCGGCTGTGATCATTCCCCAGACCATCGGTCTGATCAAGACCATGTTCTCCGGTGACGAGATGTCCAAGGCCCTGGGCAGCATCGGCCCCGTGATGGGCCTGGCGGCCGTGTGCGGTCCGGTGCTCGGCGGTGTGCTGACGCATGCCGACCTGTTCGGTTCGTCGTGGCGCGCGACATTCCTGGTCAACGTGCCCGTGTCCCTGGTCGTGCTGGCCCTGACCCCCAAACTGCTGGAGAACCGCGCTCCCAAGCGGCCCACTCTCGATCTCACCGGCACGCTCCTGGCGACGATCGGCGTCGGGCTCGTCGTCTACCCCCTCATCGGTGCGGACATCGCCGCGATGTCCGTATGGAGCTGGGGGGCCATCGTGGCCGGTCTGATCGTGCTGGTCGTGTTCGCGCTGCACCAGCGCGGTGTCGCCGCCGCCGGCCGGAGCCCGGTGGTGGAGCCGAGCCTGTTCGCGCACCGGGGTTTCCCGGCCGCCCTGGTGACGTCGACAACCTTCTTCGCGGTGACGAACGGTCTGATGATGGTCATCGTGCTGCAGCTCCAGCTGGGGCTCGGCACCGATGTGCTCAACGCGGGCCTGACCCTCGCTCCCTGGTCGGTGGGTCTGGCCGTGGCCTCCTGGGTGGCTGGTGCCCATCTGGTCCGGCGCTACGGTCACCGCATGATGTCCCTGGGACTCGTCGTACTCCTGGTCGGAGCGCTGGCCGCCATCGCCGTGTACCACGAGGCAGATCCCACGTCCTACCCCAGGCCGCTGCTGATCGCGCTGGGTGTGGTGGGTCTGGGAGTCGGGCTCTTCAGCCCTGCCTTCTTCACCATCGCCCTGAAGCCGCTGCAGCCGCAGGAGATCGGGTCGGCCGCCGGACTGCTGAACGCCGTCCAGCAGCTGGGCGCCACGCTCGGGGTCGCCGTCCTGGGCAGTGTCTACCTCAACAGCGCACGGCCCGGCGGCCCTTCGGCCGCGCTGCACGCGGTCCAGGTCGCCTTCTGGGTTGCCGTCGCGCTGGTGGTGATCAGCTTCGTCACCAGCAGGATGATGATCGAGAAGGATGCTTCGGACAAGGCCGGGGCACAGCACTGATCGAGCCACACTCCTGAGCGGTTCATGCGGCGGCCTTCCGGTCGCCGCATCGGTGTGTGTGCGCCCACCACGGCTTCACGGTCGCAGACGCGAAGCCGGAGCGGTCCGCCGGGCACGGACCAGATCCGTGATCATGGGGCTCGCCGCCTTGACGTTCTGCAGCACCGGGCTGGTCTCGAGGGTGTGGATCGCGTCGAGGGAGCCGAGCCGGCGGGCGAGGTAATGGTGCAGGTCGGCAGGGTCGCGGCACAGCGCCTGGGCCACCAGGTTGGTGGGACCCGTGGTCGCGGCGACGAAGGCGAGTTCGTCGTGTCCCGCCAGGGTCGTCGCCACGTGATCCAGATGCGCGGGGCTCACCGACATCCACAGAAGTGCCCTGGTGTTGGCGCCGAACAGCCCGGTGTCGACCTCGACGTCGAAGAAGAGGGCTCCGCCGGCCTGCAGATCGGCCAGCCGCCGCGCGACGGTCACCGGGGACCAGCCGGTCGCCTGGGCGAGTTCCGCGTGGCTGGCGCGCCCGTCCTTCTGCAGTGCAACCAGCAAATCAGCGTCCCCGTCGGTCAGTTGACGTGGCACGGGCACGTACGCGGTGTCGGCGGCCTCGTTCGACCGCAGGATGCGCTGCTGTTCCTCGTTGAGGGTGTTCGCGCTTCGGCGCCAGTTCGTGGGACCTCCGAGGTACATGTGCAGCAGACAGTGAGCGGACACGGCCGTGATGTTGTTGGTGCGCGGGATGTCACGCAGCAGCAGGGAGTTGCCGGCGGCGGCGTCGGTCGGGGTGTGGATGATCGCGACGATTTCGGTGCCGCCGGAGGTGAGTTTGACCCACGACGTGTCAGGTCGGCGGGCCAAGGCGTGCGCGAGGTCCTGCGCCGAACTCGCCGCGGCGGTGAGCCGGACGAGCCACTGTGTCTGACCGGCTCGGTGGGGGTCCGCGAGCCCGACGACGCGCAGCGACGCCTCGTCCCGTAGGCGCCGGTAGCGGCGGGCGATCGTCTGGGGCGATACGTCGAGCGCGGCCGCGAAATGACTGAATGGCGCGCGGCCGTCTATGTGCAGCGCGTGTATCAGGGCACGATCCAGGTCGTCGAGCATGCACACATCCTTCAGTGGGAGGCTGCTCCGTGGAATAAAGTTGAAGATAGCGCAGGCCACGCTACCATCGCAGCCTCAGAGGTCCGCAGAATTCCATCAGTTGCCGCTCATCAGAGTTACTCTGATCTGGTCGACATCGTGCGCAGCGGACCAGCTGTCTGCCCATCTCTCTCTTTCGAGCCCCATGTGCCAAGTGAATGTTCCAGCCATTCCGATGAGCCTTTCAAGCCGTACGTCTACAGAAATGTAGACCGCTCCTTTTCAGTGAACAGACCTCGTCTTGGGGAGGATTTTATGGTCGAGTTGAAGACGCCTTCGGTCGGAGTCGGGCAGACCGCACTCTTCGTCGCGTGGATGCGCCAGCTGGAAAGCGAACGTCCGGACGCGCTGTTCCGGGACCCGCTCGCCGCTGCCATGCTGTCGGCCCTGGCGGAGGATCCGGTACTGGCCGATGTGGCCGAGGTGATCAAGCAGACCCACAACAGCGCGCGTGGCTTCCCGGCGTACTTCGCGGTGCGCACGCGGTTCTTCGACGACGAGGTGCTCTCCGCGGTCCGGAGCGGGATCCGCCAGGTCGTCACGCTGGCCGCGGGCGTGGACGGGCGTACCGTCCGGCTGGAGCTGCCGGCCGGGACGCGCTGGTTCGAGGTGGAGCTGCCGGAGATGACCGCGTTCAAGGACGCCCTGATCGAACGGTCCGGCCTGCCCCTCGGGTGCGAGCGCCACGGGGTGGCCGCCGACCTCCGGGAGGACTGGCAATCGGCCCTGCGAGCTGCGGGTTTCGATCCGTCGCAGCCGACGGTCTGGCTGGTCGAAGGGCTCTTGATGTATCTGACCGACGCCGCGGGAGACGCGATCCTGGCCGGTGTCACCGAGCTGTCCGCACCGGGAAGCCGGCTCATGCTGGAGCACCTCCAGGCGGCGATGCTCGAGGAGGCGGGCAGGCCCGTGCGGGAGCGCGTCGAGGAGCAGGGCGCCTCCTGGCTCTCCGCTCGCGACGACCTCGTCTCCTGGATGGGCGGCCACGGGTGGGAGGCGGAGGTGTACGCCGGCGACGACACCCGAATCGGACACGGACGCACGGTGGCACCGCTCCCGGCGTGCTGGCTGACGACCGCCAGGCTCACTCCTTCCGCCGGACCGGCCGTGGCCTGACAGGAATTCCTGGAATCAACAGGATTCCGGACTCGGCAGCAGGGAATCCGGAATCCCGAATTCCATTGATGGCGGGCTGACCTCCGTCATCACAGGGGGTTTCTGGCTGAAATGATGCGGTGCATTGCACTGCAGTTTCGCCGGACTCGGTACGGGGGGACATCGTGCAACCAGACCGTGCGTGGCACGCCTTTGAACGGATCATTCCTTCGACACCCGATACGGACCTGCCGCGGCTTATGACTCAGCGGCGTCCCCGGGTTCATGAGACGGACGCGCCGGTGTCGCTGAAGCCGTCCAGGGAATTCACCCGCCGATTGTCAAACCGGCGCGCGGGAGCTACCCGCGAGACCTGCGCGGCGGCATCCCTGCCCGCCGAATACGTGCGCGGCCGAGGGGACAGCGGAAATCCCGATGCGCGCATCACCCACGTTCACCTCGCCGTCATCGGTGTCTGCCTGACCACGCCCACCCACCACCCCACGAGGACAGCGGAGGAAACGCATGCCTGACGACACTGCACGCCCCCACTCTCCGGAGGAGCACCGCTTACGAAGCAGCGGCCGCTCCGGCGAGTCCGCGTCCAGGACGCCGTGGAGCCGTTGTGTGGTGCTGGGGGCCAGCATCGGCGGGCTCTTCGCCGCCCGGGTGCTGTCCGACACCTTCGACCGGGTGACGGTGATCGACCGGGACGCGCTGCCGGAGACGGTCGAGAACCGGCGCGGAGTGCCCCAGGGCCGTCACGCGCACGCGATACTGCCCGCCGGCACGAAGTGGCTCCAGGAGATGTTCCCCGGCCTGCTGGCGGAGATCGAAGCCGACGGCGTGCCGGTGGTCCGGGAACCCACCGAGATGCACTTCGCCCCGGGAGGCCATCTCCTCAGCCAGGAGGGCCGCTACGCGGACCCCATCCCCACGTATCAGCCGAGCCGTCCGCAACTGGAGGGCCGGGTACGCTCCTGGCTGCGGGCGCTGCCGAACGTCGAGATCATCGACCGCTGCGAGGCGACCGGACTCATCAGCTCCCCGGACGGACGCCGCGTCACCGGTGTCCGCGTCGCGCACCGCGACGACGCGGTGGAGCAGGAACTCGCCGCGGACCTGGTCGTCGACGCGACGGGACGCGGCGGCCGCACCACGCGATGGCTCGCGGACCTGGGCTACGAGCAGCCGCAGGAAGACCGGATCGCCGTCGACATCAAGTACGTCAGCCGGAACCTCAGGGTGGCACCGGGCTCTCTCGGCCGCAGAAAGGTCGTGATCGTCGGCGCCTGTCCGGGAAGACCGACCGGCGCCACGTTTCTCCAGCACGGCGACGACCACTGGATGCTGACACTGATCGGCTACGGCGGACATCACCCGCCCGTCGACCCGAGCGGTTTCCTGGACTTCGCCAAGCCCATCGTCCCCCCGGACGTCTTCGAGGCCCTCTGCGCCGCCGAACCCCTCGACGACCCCGTCGCGCACCGCTATCCGGCGAGCGTGCGCCGCCGCTACGAGCGGCTGCAGCGCTTCCCCGACGGACTCCTCGTGTTCGGCGACGCGATCTGCAGCTTCAACCCCGTCTACGGTCAGGGGATGTCCGCCGCCGCGCTGCAGGCCGGCGCGCTCGAGGAAGCTCTCGCTCAGCACGGGGACCAGTTGCCGCGCCGCTTCTTCAAGGCCGCCGCACGGCGCATCGAGGTCGCCTGGCAGATGGCCGTCGGCAGCGACCTGGCGCTCCCCGAGGTCACCGGCCCGCGCCCGCTCCCCGTACGCATCACCAACGCCTTCTTCGGCCGGCTGCTGAGCGCCGCGGAACACGACTCGGCGCTCACCCAGGAGTTCGTCAAGGTCAGCTCACTGCTCTCTCCGCCCACGATCCTGCTCAATCCCGTCACCATCGGGCGGATGGTCCTCGGCAACCTGCGCCACCGAGGAAGCCAGGAGAACCGTTAACCGGCGCAACCGTCTTTCTGTCACTCCGAACAGCCGGAATCACACACGCGATCCCCGCGGTGCCGTGCAGATCAGTCATGCCTTTTCCGGGAAATTGAATTCTCGGTTAAACGGGAATTCCGGCCTTGACTCCGCAGTTTTCGGAGATCTAGCGTTCCAGTGTCGAGAAATCCGAAGGGAATGATTCGGAATGTCGAATCCGGTGGTTTCCACCGTCGTACAGACTCCTGACCGCATCGAGCTCGTGAAGCGGGCCGAGGGCTTGCGGGAGCTGCTGTCCGAGCATGCCGTCGCCTGCGAAAGCGAGCGCCGTCTCGCCGCCGGCGTCGTCTCCGCCATGACCGAGTCGGGCCTGCTGCGGCTGATGACCCCGCGACGGCACGGGGGTTACGAGACGGACATGCGCACCTTGCTCGAGGTCGCCACCGCACTCGGCCGCGGCTGCTGCTCCGCGGCCTGGATCGCGGGCGTGCTCAACGCCGGGAACTTCGTGGCGTCCCTGTTCCCCCCGGCCGCCGGTGACGAGGTGTGGGGCGAGAACCCCGACGCCCAGTGCGCCCTGGTCCTGGGGCTCCCCGCACCGGACGTCGAGCACGCCGACGGAGGCGTCGTCGTCAGCGGCCAGTGGGCCTACGTCTCGGGCTGCCTGCACGCCCAGTGGATCAGCGCCCTGATCGCCGTACCCACCGCCGAGGGCCGGCCCGACATCAACTTCGCCCTGATGCGGGCCGACGACGTCACCATCAAGGACACCTGGCACTTCGCCGGGATGCGCGGCACCGGCAGCAACACCGTCGTCGCCGACCGGCTCTTCGTGCCCAGCCACCGGCTGGTGCCCTACGTGCCCGTCCTCAACGGCGAGACCGACGGCGTGGTCGACCCCGGCCTGCCCTACCGCAACAGCCTGACCGGCCTGTTCGCCATCGGCCTGATCGGCGCGCTGATCGGCGGCGCCGAAGCCGCCCTCGACTTCGTCCGGGAGAAGGGCCCCACCCGTCCCGTGGCGGGCTCCACCTACCGCGACCAGACCCAGTCGCCGACCTTCCAGCTCGACCTCGCCGACGCCACCTCGAAGATCGACACGGCCAAGCTGATCGCGGCCCGTATCGCCGGCACCGTCGACGAGTACGCCCATGCCGGGATCAACACGGATCTGACCGTGCGCGCCCGCAACCGGCTGGAGTCCGCCCAGGTCGGCCGGCTGTGCCGGGAGGCCGTCGACACCCTGCTGACCGCACACGGCTCCTCCGCCTTCAACGAGGCCAACCCGCTGCAGCGGCTCTGGCGCGACATCAACGTCGGCAGCCGGCACGCCGGGTTCGGCATGGGCATTCCCGAACAGGTCTACGGCCGCGCTCTGGTCGGCCAGGACCCCCGTGACATCAGCTTCATCGTCTGAGCCGAGACGCGACCGAACCCGTACGTCCGTCTCCCACACCGAAGGACACCCATGGCAGAGCCCCGAATACCCACCGACGAGACCGAGTTGCGCGCCCACAACCGCGCCGTCGTCGAGCAGTACATGAACACCCGCGGCGAGGACCGGCTCCGGCGGCACCTGCTCTTCACGGAGGACGGCGTCGGTGGCCTGTGGACCACGGAGAGCGGCGAACCGATCGTCATCCGCGGCCGCGAGCGGCTGGGGGAGCACGCCGTCTGGTCGCTCAAGTGCTTCCCCGACTGGGCCTGGACCAACATCGAGATCTTCGACACCCAGGACCCCGACCGCTTCTGGGTCGAATGCGACGGCGAGGGCCGGATCCTCTTTCCCGGATATCCCGAAGGTCATTACCGTAATCACTTCCTCCACTCGTTCCTGTTCGAGAACGGGAAGATAAAGCAGCAGCGCGAGTTCATGAACCCGTGCCAGCAGTTCCGCTCCCTGGGAATCGACGTCCCGCGCATCGAGCGTGAGGGTATCCCCACCTGACAGCTGATCCGCATGAACGCGGACCATCGCGATCCGGCCGTACATCCTCTCCGCCTGACGGGGGAACAGTCGTGGGACATGCAGTAACCGAAATCCAGCGGGCCAAAGCCCTGCAACAGCCCGAATGGAGCGATCTTTCACAGGTTCAGCGCGTCAGGGAAATTCTCAGCTCCCGACCGCCGTTGGTCCGCGTGGACGACGTACACACCCTCAAGTCGTTGCTCGCGTCCGTCGCCGCGGGCGAAGCGCACGTGGTGCAGGCGGGGGACTGCGCGGAGGACCCGGAGGAGTGCACCGCGGAGCACGTCCGCCGAAAATCCGCCGTACTGGACCTGCTGGCCACCACGCTGAAGATGGTCACCGGCAAGCCCGTCCTGCGCGTGGGACGCATCGCGGGGCAGTTCGCCAAGCCGCGTTCGAACTCCTTCGAGCAGGTGGGCGACCTCGTTCTGCCGGTGTACCGCGGACACATGGTCAACAGCCCGGAACCCGACCCGGAGAGCAGGCAGCCCGACCCGCTGCGCATCCTCACCGGGTACATGGCGGCAGGCGACATCGTGGATCACCTGGGGTGGCGCGCACCGGCTCTGCGCGCATGGCCGAGCATCGAACCCCTGGTGTGGACGAGTCACGAGGCACTACTCCTGGACTACGAAGTCCCGATGATCCGCGAGGTCGGAGACGGCAGGCGCTGGCTCGGTTCCACGCACTGGCCGTGGATCGGCGAACGGACCCGTCAGCTGGACGGCGCCCATGTCGAGCTGCTCGCCGATGTCGTGAACCCCGTGGCCTGCAAGGTCGGTCCGAACATGACCGTCGAGGAGATCACGTTCCTGTGCGAGCGTCTCGACCCGCTCCGGGAGCCCGGTCGCCTCACCCTGATCGCGCGTATGGGCGCTGACGTCGTCAGCGACCGGCTGCCACCGCTGGTCGCTGCGGTCCGCTCCGCGGGTCATCCGGCGATCTGGCTGTGCGACCCCATGCACGGCAACACCGTCACCGCGGCGGACGGCAGGAAGACCCGCTTGCTGACCACCCTGGCCCGGGAGGTCGTCGGGTTCCGGCGCGCGGTGGCGAGCGCCGGCGGCGTGGCCGGCGGACTGCACCTGGAAACGACCCCGGACGACGTGACGGAGTGCGTCGCCGACGCCTCCGCACTCGGTTCCGCCGCCGGCCGGCACACCACCTTCTGCGACCCGCGGCTCAACTCACGGCAGGCCGTCTCCCTGGTCACGGCCTGGTCCGACGCTCTGTGAACGCCTCCACCGTCTCGGCCACATCGCTGGAAAGGAGTTGTTCGATGGCCGGCCTGCCCCCCATCGCGTCGTACCCCCTGCCCGTCCCGGAGAGCCTGCCCGAGAACCTGGCGCAATGGACCCCGCGCCCGGAGCGCGCCGTCCTGCTCGTCCACGACATGCAGCGCTACTTCCTCAACGCCCTGCCGGAGCCGCTGCGCTCCGAGCTCGTCCACAACGCCGCCACCCTGCGCAAGCGCTGTGCCGCTCTCGGCGTGCCGGTGGCGTACACCGCGCAGCCCGGACGGATGACGGACGAGCAGCGAGGGCTGCTGAAGGACTTCTGGGGCCCGGGCATGCGCACCGAGCCGGCCGACCGGGAAGTGACGCCGGAGCTGGCCCCCGCCGAGGGCGACTGGACGTTCACCAAGTGGCGGTACAGCGCCTTCTTCCGCTCGGACCTGCTGGCGCGCATGCGAGCCGCAGACCGTGACCAGATCATTCTCTGCGGCGTGTACGCGCACGTCGGCGTCCTGGCGACGGCGCTCGACGCCTTCGCCAACGACATCCAGACGTTCCTGGCCGCCGACGCCCTCGGTGACTTCTCCGAGAACCACCATCGGCTCGCACTCGACTACGCGGCCCAGCGCTGTGCGGTGGTCGTCCCGTCCACGGAGGTGTTCGCATGAACAGCCGGGATCGCGGCGACCTGCTCGGCAGCGTCCTGAACCTGGAACCGCCCGCGTTCGCCCTGCTGCACCGGCCGGAGTGCGGGGTGCCGGACACCGTGGACATCCTGGTCGGCGACGTGTCGCTGCCCAGGACGCTGGCGGACATCCCCCTCACCGAGGCGGGGCCCGAATCGCCGCGGACCGACCACGACGTCCTGGTCGTGGTGCCGTACCGGCAGATCACCGAGCGGGGGTTCACGGCACCCGACGACGGCGTGCCGCTCATCGCCCTGTCGGTCACCCGGCAGGCCAGGGTGTCCGTGCCCGAAATCCTCCTGCGGCTGCCGAACGCCCCGACACACATGACGGCGCACGGCTTCGACGTGGACGACGAACGGTACGCCGACACCGTGCGACGGGTCGTCAAGGACGAGATCGGCACGGGCGAAGGGGCCAACTTCGTCATCAAGCGCTCCTTCGTGGCCGACATCAGCGACTACTCGCTGTCCAGCGCGCTGGGGTTCTTCCGCCGTCTGCTGGAAGGGGAGCAGGGCGCGTACTGGACCTTCCTCATCCACACCGGGCACCGCACCCTCGTCGGGGCCACACCCGAGCGGCACATTTCGGTGAGCGACGGCACCGCCGTGATGAACCCGATCAGCGGCACCTACCGCTATCCCCCGGCCGGCCCCACCCTGGAAGGCGTCACGGAGTTCCTCGCGGACCGCAAGGAGACCGACGAGCTGTACATGGTCGTCGACGAGGAACTCAAGATGATGGCCCGCATCTGCGAGGGCGGCGGCCGGGTCCTGGGCCCGTACCTCAAGGAGATGGCGCGGCTGGCCCACACCGAGTACTTCATCGAGGGCCGAACCGACCGCGACGTGCGCGACATCCTGCACGAGACGATGTTCGCCCCCACCGTCACCGGCAGCCCGCTGGAGAGCGCGGCACGCGTCATCCGCAAGTACGAACCCGAAGGCCGCGGCTACTACAGCGGAGTGGCCGCGCTGATCGGCCGGGACGTGAACGGTGAACGCTCACTCGACTCGGCCATCCTCATCCGCACCGCCGACATCGACGCACACGGCCGGGTCCGCATCGGTGTGGGTGCCACGCTGGTGCGTCACTCCGACCCGGTCTCCGAGGTCGCGGAGACACGTGCCAAGGCTTCGGGGCTCCTTGCCGCCCTGGAGGCCGGAGGCACCCGCCGCTTCGGCGCGCATCCGGAGGTCCGTGCCGCCCTCAGCCGCCGCAACACCTCCATCGCCGAGTTCTGGCTGCAGGACAGTGGGAGCCGCCGGCCGGCGGTCCCCGGGCTGGAGGGGCTGACGGCACTGGTCGTCGACGCGGAGGACACCTTCACGGCGATGATCGGACACCAGCTCCGCGCGCAGGGCGTGCACGTGACGGTCAGCCGCTTCGACGAGGCCTACGAGTCCGACGGCCACGACCTCGTCGTGATGGGGCCCGGTCCCGGTGACCCGCGTGCTGCCGACGACCCCAGGATCGGTCATCTCCGTTCGGCGGTCCACGGCCTTCTCGAGCGGCGGCGGCCCTTCGTCGCCGTGTGCCTGAGCCATCAGGTGCTCAGCCTGGCCCTTGGCCTCGACCTCGTCCGCCGGGATGTTCCCAACCAGGGCGTGCAGCGGGAGATCGATCTGTTCGGCCACCGCGAACGCGTCGGTTTCTACAACACGTTCGCCGCCCGCAGCACCGAGGACAAGCTGGACATCGAGGGAATCGGCCTGGTGGAAGTGAGTCGTGACCAGGGAACCGGTCACGTGCACGCGCTGCGCGGGCCGGGTTTCGCCTCGATGCAGTTCCACGCCGAGTCGGTCCTCACCGTCGACGGGCCGCGCATCGTCGGACAGACCATCCGGGAGGTGCTCGGCCGTGCGCGTTGACATCGCCTGGTGGGAGCTCGACGGAACCCCGCAGACCATCGACTCCCTGCGGGCGCACCTGCGGGACGGCACCGCCGACGCCTGGCGCGAAGTCCCGGGTCTGCGGCTGAAGTTCTGGATGGCGGACCGGCAGCGCAACCGCTGGGGCGCGGTCATGCTCTGGGAGTCGGAGCGTCCGGCCGGCCTCCCGGCGAACCGGGCCGCCGAACTGATCGGCCGCCCGCCCACTCATCGCACCACGTTCGACGTCGAGGCCACGGTCGAAGGAGCGTATGCCCTCCGCGAGCTGCAGGGCCTCGGCCCCGTGTTCGCGTCGGCCGCGACACCGCCCACATCCGTACGGGGGAACGAGACACCGTGCACGCATACATAGTGGTGGACGCTTTTGCACGCCGTCCGCTCGAAGGCAATCCCGTGGCCGTCTTCTTCGACGCCGCCGACCTGACCGCCGAGCTGATGCAACGCATCGCCCGGGAGATGAACCTGTCCGAAGTCACCTTCGTCCTGCCGCCGGAGCAGGGCGGTGACGCCCGGATCCGCATCTTCACCCCCGTCAACGAGCTGCCGTTCGCGGGTCATCCCCTGCTCGGTACGGCAGTGGCCCTGGGCCACACCCTGAAGCGGGACCGGCTCCTTCTGGAGACCGCCATGGGGGTCGTCCCGTTCCAGCTCCACGACGACGAGGGCATCCCGGCCGTGCGGATGGAGCAGCCCATCCCCACATGGGAGCCGTACGAACACCGCGCGGAACTCCTGGAGGCGCTCGGCGTCGCGGAGTCCACAGCACCGGTCGAGATCTACCGCAACGGCCCGCGGCACGTCTTCGTGGGGGTCGACAGCGTTGCCGCGCTGTCGGCCCTCACACCGGACCACCGTGCCCTGAGCCGATTCCCGGACATGGCGGCCAACTGCTTCGCCGGCGACGGCACCCACTGGCGGACACGGATGTTCTCGCCCGCCTACGGGGTGGTCGAGGACGCGGCGACCGGCTCGGCCGCCGGCCCTCTCGCCATTCACCTGGCGCGGCACGGACTGAGCGCGTACGGGGACAGGCTCCAGATTCTCCAGGGCGTCGAGATGGGCCGTCCCTCGCTCATGCTGGCGACCGCGGACGGCGCGGGCGACGACGTCCGAAGCGTGCAGGTCGGCGGCCACGGCGCCGTGGCCGCCCGCGGCACCCTTTATGTCTAGCGAGGACACATGAACACCAGCCAGTTCGAAAGCCTCACCGGCGAGGTCGACATCGACTTCCCCGAGTACGACAACCCACCGGCCGACCCCATGCCGCTGGTTCACCAGTGGATCGCCGAGGCCACCGCGCGCGGCGTGCGGGAGCCCCGCTCGCTGGCCCTGGCGACCTCCGACAGCCAGGGCCGAGCCTCCAGCCGCATCGTGACCGTCACCGAGCTCAGCGACCGCGGGCTGGTCTTCGCCAGCCACAACACCAGCCAGAAGGGCCGCGAACTGGCCGACACCGGCTGGGCCTCCGGCCTGTTCTACTGGCGCGAGACCGGCCAGCAACTCATCCTCTCCGGACCGGTGTCACAGCTCGACGACGCGGCATCCGACGCCCTCTGGTTCGGCCGGCCGATCCCCCTGCACTCCATGTCCTTTGCCTCCCGGCAGAGCGAACCGCTCGACGGCCCGGCGGCCGTGGCAGACCTGCGAGCCGAAGCGGCCCGACTAGGGGCTCCCGGCACTCCGCTGCCCCGCCCGGCCCGCTTCGTCGGGTACCGGCTGACCCCTGTCGCCGTGGAGTTCTGGTGCGCCGACGCCGAACGACTGCACCGCAGGCTGCGCTACGACCGCCAGAACCACGGGTGGCGTACGTGCCGGCTCCAGCCCTGACCCGCAACGAACCGGAGAGGACACCATGGAAGGCACAGCTCTGAGGCATGCGATGGCCAGGGTTCCCGGACCGGTGACCGTGGTGACCACGATCGACGGCACGGGCGAACGCTGGGGATTCACCGCCAATTCGTTCACTTCCGTCTCCCTGGACCCGCCCCTCGTCCTGGTCTGCCTGAACAAGAACGCCAGCACGCACCAGGCGTTCACGTCCGCCGACCGCTTCCTGATCAACGTCCTGGCGCACGGTCAGGACGCGGTCGCGCGCCGCTTCGCCCGGTCCGGAGTCGACCGGTTCGCCGCGGGCGACATGGAGAGCTGCGAACTCGGGCTGCCCGGTTCGCACGGCGCCTGCGCCCGCGTCGCCTGCACGATGCACTCCATCGTCGACGCGGGGGATCACAGCATCCTCATCGGCCGCGTGGTGGACACCTATGCGGACGACCGGACACCGCTCGTGTACTACGACCGGACCTTCGCCTGCCCGGCTCCCGCCACTGCGGCAGGGGCCGAGGAGCCGGTGAAGATCCTGCACCTGGCGGACTGGTGAGCGCCGCCATGACGACCGCGGTGAAGGTCACCGTCATCTACTACTCCGCCACGGGCCATGTCGCCGACATCGCCCGCGAGATGGCGGAGACGGCCGAGAAGGCGGGCGCCGAGGTCCGGTTGCGCAAGGTCCGGGAACTGGCACCGCAGGCCGTCGTCGAGTCCAGTCCCGCGTGGTCCGCCCACGCCGCGGCATCGGCGGAGGTCCTGGTGGCCGAGGTCGAGGACGTCCTGTGGGCCGACGCCGTTCTCATGGGGTCACCGACGCGGTTCGGCAACATCTCCTCCCAGCTCAAGCAGTTCATCGACACCCTGGGCGGTGCCTGGCGCACAGGCGAACTGGCCGACAAGGTCTACAGCGGCTTCACCTCCACGGGCAGCCCGCACGGAGGCAACGAGTCCACGCTGCTGGCCCTGATGCACTCCTTCCACCACTTCGGCGGAATCGTCGTCGCCCCAGGATTCACCCACCCGGACAAGTTCATCGACGGCAACCCCTACGGCACCGCGCACCACGACGCCGGCGGCACCGTACCGGTCGGTGACATCACCCGCAACGCGGCCCGCGTCCAGGCCGAACGCGTCGTGAGACTCGCGCGGGCCGTCGTCGCCTTGTCCGGCGGAAGCCGATAACGCTTCCGTCCCCGTGCGGGACGCGGAGGGCAGTCCCCGTCGATGCCACTGCCCGCCGACAGACGCCGGCCATCGGTCCCCGTCGGCCCTGTCCGCGTTCCTACCGGCCGGAGAGCTCCTACATCCCCCGAGGAGCTCTCCGGCCCGGCCCCCCACCAGAGCACACCGACCAACCAAAGAGCCAGCAGCCGCTGCGACCCCAGGGAGAGCCATGTCCCGCCGCCTGTTCACGTCGGAGTCCGTGACCGAGGGCCACCCCGACAAGATCGCCGACCGGATCAGCGACACGATCCTCGACGCCCTCCTCAAGGAGGACCCGCGGTCGCGGGTCGCCGTGGAGACCCTGATCACCACCGGTCAGGTCCACGTCGCCGGGGAGGTGACCACCGCGGCGTACGCGGACATCCCCGGTCTGGTCCGCGAGGCGGTCCTCGACATCGGCTACGACGCCTCGAAGAAGGGCTTCGACGGCCGCTCCTGCGGCGTGTCCGTCTCGATCGGCGCCCAGTCCCCGGACATCGCGCGGGGCGTGGACCCGGCCGACGGGGACGATGACGCTCTGGAGACGCAAGGGGCGGGCGACCAGGGGCTGATGTTCGGGTACGCCTGCGACGAGACGCCGGAACTGATGCCCCTGCCCATCCAGTTGGCGCACCGGCTCTCGTACCGGCTCTCCCAGGTCCGCAGGGACGGCATCGCGCCGTATCTGCGTCCGGACGGCAAGACCCAGGTCACCGTCGAGTACCTGGGCAGCCGGGCGGCCCGTCTGGACACCGTGGTCGTCTCCGCACAGCACGCCGCCGACGTCGACCTCGAGGGCCTGCTGGCCCCCGACATCCGCACGCACGTCGTCGAGCACGAACTCGCACGACTGGCGGCCGACGGCATCGAGTTGGACACCGAGGGCTACCGGCTGCTGGTCAACCCCACCGGCCGGTTCGAGATCGGCGGTCCGATGGGCGACGCCGGCCTGACCGGCCGCAAGATCATCATCGACACCTACGGCGGCATGGCCCGCCACGGCGGCGGTGCCTTCTCCGGCAAGGACCCGTCCAAGGTGGACCGCAGTGCCGCGTACGCGATGCGCTGGGTCGCCAAGAACGTCGTCGCCGCCGGGCTCGCCCGCCGCTGTGAGGTCCAGGTCGCCTACGCGATCGGCAAGGCCGATCCGGTCGGGCTGTTCGTGGAGACCTTCGGCACCGCCACCGTGCCGCAGACGGCCATCGAGTTCGCCATCCAGCAGGTCTTCGACCTGCGCCCGGCCGCGATCATCCGCGACCTCGACCTGCTGAGGCCCATCTACGCCCAGACCGCGGCCTACGGCCACTTCGGGCGCGAGCTGCCCGACTTCACCTGGGAACGCGTCGACCGTGTGGATGCCCTGCGTCGCGCGGCGGGGTGCTGAGATGAGGATCGCCGTCACCGGCTCCATCGCCACCGATCACCTGATGACGTTCCCCGGCCGCATCGCCGACCAGCTCCTGGCCGACCGGCTGGACCGCGTCTCGCTGTCGTTCCTGGTCGACACCCTCGAGATCCGGGACGGCGGCGTGGCCGCCAACATCGCCTACGGGCTGGCCACCCTGGGCCATCGTCCGCTCCTGGTGGGCGCCGTCGGTGCCGACTTCCACCCCTACGGCCGGCGGCTGGCCGAGCGGGGCGTGGATGTCTCCGGGGTCCACTTCTCCACCACACGCCATACGGCCCGCTTCCTGTGCACGACCGACCCGGACGGCAACCAGATCGCCTCCTTCTACCCGGGTGCGATGACCGAAGCGGCCGCCATCGACCTGGCCGGCGTCGTCCGCGACCACGGCGGCGTCGACCTCGTCCACATCGGCGCGGACGAGCCCGCCGCGATGCTCCGCCACACCCGCGCCTGCCGCACCCACGGCCTGCCCTTCATCGCCGATCCGTCCCAGCAGCTCGCCCGGCTCGACGGCGAACAGATTCGCGAACTGGTCGACGGCGCCGACCTCTTGTTCACCAACGAATACGAACACGGACTGCTGCTGGCCAAGACGGGCTGGACGCGAGCCGACGTCCTGAAGCGGGCCGGCACCTGGGTGACCACCCTCGGCGAGAAGGGCAGCCGCATCGAACGTGCCGATGAACCCCCGCTCGACGTTCCCGCGGTCCCGGCGGCGACGGTCGCCGATCCGACCGGTGTCGGAGACGCGTTCCGGGCCGGATACCTGGCCGCCATGACCACGGGCCAGAACGCCGTGGCCTGTGCCCGGACGGGATCGGCCCTGGCGGCACTCGCCCTCTCCTTCGTCGGCACCCAGACCTACGCCGCTTCCCCGGCACGCCTGCGCGAACTGCTGGCGACCGCACACGGCCCAGACGTCCATGCGGCCACGGACCTGCCGTCAGGAGACGATCGCTCATGACCGCGGCCACCCTGGCCCTGGCCCCCACGCCTGCGGCAACGATCCGACGGAGTCCTGCCGAACTGATCGCGGCCGGCCACCGGTCGTACTCGTTCGAGTTCTTCCCGCCCAAGTCCCCCAGAGGCGAGCGAGCCCTGTGGAGTGCGCTGCGCCGTGTCGAATCCCTGAACCCGGCCTTCGTATCCGTGACATACGGAGCAGGCGGCTCCTCCAGGGAACGAACCGCCGCCCTCACCGAACGGATCGCGGAAGACACGACGCTGCGCCCCATGGCCCACCTCACTGCGGTCGGCCACTCGAAGGCCCAGCTGCGCACGATCATCGGCCGCTACGCCGACGCCGGCATCCGTGACGTGCTCGCTCTGCGAGGAGATCCGCCCGGAGACCCGCAAGGACCGTGGACTCCCCACCCGAGCGGACTGCAGCACGCTGCGGAACTCGTGGAACTCATCCGCAGCTGCGGCAACTTCAGCATCGGCGTGGCAGCATTCCCCGAGCGGCATCCGCGCTCACCCGACTGGGAGAGCGACATCCGTCATTTCGTGGCGAAGTGCCGGGCCGGCGCGGACTACGCCATCACCCAGATGTTCTTCCGGGCCGAGGACTATCTTCGGCTGCGCGACCGGCTGGCGGCCGCAGGATGCGACACGCCCGTCATCCCCGAGATCATGCCCGCCACTCGCTACGACCAGATCAGCCGGTTCGCCCGCCTCAGCAACGCCTCGATTCCCGGCGATCTCGCACTGCGCCTGCGCACCGCGCAGTGCGACCCGCGCGAGTCCCACCGCATCGGCGTGGATCACGCCACCGAACTCGCCCAACGACTGCTCGACGAGGGCGCCCCCGGCCTGCACTACATCACCCTCAACACCTCGTCCGCCGCCATGGACATCCACCGAGGGCTGCGCCTGCCCACGGCACCCGGCCACCGGTACCCGGAGGAGGTTCCGGGTCCCACGGGCGGGAACGTCGGGGCGCCGACCGGGCCGTCGACATCCAGCGGACGGAACCCCCTGGCCGCCAGCACCCCGGAGCAGACATGACCACCGACACCGGAACCTCGACCGAGCTCATCGCCCGGATACCGGGCTCGAAGAGCCTCACCAACAGAGCACTCCTGCTTGCCGCCGCCGCCCGGGGTGTCAGCCGCGTCCGGGCCCCGCTCGTCAGCGACGACACGGTGGCGTTCCGCAACGCGCTGAGGCAACTCGGCGTGCAGGTCGAGAGCAGTCCCCTGGACGAGTTCTGGGACGTGACCGGGACAGGCCGGGGACCCGACGGGCGGGCGCGCCTGTGGTGCGCGGACGCCGGCACGGCAGCACGGTTTCTGCCGCCCTTCGCCGCCACCGGCCTGGGTTCCTACCTCTTCGACGGCTCCTCACAGCTGCGCGCCCGCCCCCAGCGGCCGTTGCTGGAGGTGTTGCACCGACTGGGGGCCGACATCGAGGCGGGCCCGGGCCAGGGGCTCCCGTTGCTGATCCGTGCACGGGGCCTGGCGGGCGGGGAGATCGCGGTGGACTCGTCCATGAGCAGCCAGTACCTCAGCGGCCTGTTGATGGCGGCGCCGTTGATGCGCCATGGACTGTCGGTCCGGGCCCAGAAGCTCGTCAGCCGTCCCTACGTCGACATGACCGTCGCGCTGATGCGTCGCTTCGGTGCACGCGTCGCCGAAGACGCGGACGGGACACTCCGGGTCGCGCCGGCTCCGTACGCCGCGACCGATGTCGTGATCGAACCGGACGCGTCCACGGCCACGTACGTCTTCGCCGCCGCGGTCGTCACGGGGCGGACGGTGACGGTGCCCGGCCTGGGCGCGGGCAGCCTGCAAGGCGATCTGCGGTTCGTGGAGATCCTGGCCAGGACCGGTGCCCAGGTCCGAGTGGAGCAGGCGGAGACCACCGTGACCGGCCCCGGACGGCTGAGCGGAGGTTTCTCAGTCGACATGAGCGACATCTCGGACACCTTCATGACGCTGGCCGCCATCGCTCCCCTGGCCGACGCACCCATCACGATCCATGGCATCGGACACGCACGGCTGAAGGAGTCCGACCGTATCTCCGTCGTCGCCGAGAACCTGCGGGCCTGCGGCATCGAGGCGACGCAGGGCGAGGACTGGATCACCATCCGCCCCGGCGCACCGCAGCCCGCCCGTATCGCCTGTCACCGAGACCACCGCATCGGGATGGCGTTCTCCGTGCTCGGTCTCGCCGTCCCCGGAAGCGTCACTCTGGACGACCCGCAGTGCGTCACGAAGACATTCCCGGACTTCCACACGGAGATGCGACGGCTGTTCCCGTGGTACGCGCTCCCGGCGGGAGTCGCCGCATCGGCCATGGAGGACGACCGTTGAGCAGGCTGCGCTGGCTGACCGCGGGGGAGTCCCACGGTCCCGCACTCGTCGCGACGCTGGAGGGGCTTCCCGCCGGCGTGCCGATCACCACGGAGATGGTGGCGGACCACCTGGCGCGGCGGCGGCTCGGCCATGGCCGCGGTGCGCGGATGACGTTCGAGCGGGACGAGGTCACCTTCCTGGGTGGTGTCCGGCACGGTCTGACGCTGGGCTCCCCGGTTGCGATCATGGTGGGCAACACCGAGTGGCCGAAGTGGGAACAGGTCATGGCGGCCGACCCGGTGGATCCGCACGTGCTGGCAGCCTTGGCCCGCAACGCCCCGCTGACCCGGCCGCGGCCCGGTCACGCCGACCTGGCCGGCATGCAGAAGTACGGCTTCGACGAGGCCCGCCCGATCCTGGAGCGCGCCTCGGCGCGTGAGACGGCGGCCCGGGTGGCCCTCGGCGCGGTGGCGCGGTCGTACCTGAGGAAGACCACGGGCATCGAGATCGTCTCGCACGTCGTGGAACTGGCCTCGGCCAGGGCGCCGTACGGGGTGTGTCCGACCCCGGCGGACGTGGAGAAGCTGGACGCGGATCCGGTGCGCTGTCTGGACGCGGACGCGTCGAAGGCGATGGTCGCGGAGGTCGACCAGGCGCACAAGGACGGCGACACGCTCGGCGGCGTGGTCGAGGTGCTGGCGTACGGGGTGCCGGTGGGCCTGGGCTCGCATGTGCACTGGGACCGCCGGCTGGACGCCCGGCTCGCCGCGGCGCTCATGGGCATCCAGGCGATCAAGGGCGTCGAGGTCGGGGACGGCTTCGAGCTGGCCCGGGTGCCCGGCTCCAGGGCCCACGACGAGATCGTCAACACGCCCGAGGGCATCCGGCGGGGGTCGGGCCGCTCCGGTGGCACCGAGGGTGGTCTGTCCACCGGCGAGCTGCTGCGGGTGCGGGCGGCGATGAAGCCGATCGCGACGGTGCCACGGGCGCTGGGGACGGTGGATGTGTCCACGGGCGAGCCGGCGCAGGCCCACCATCAGCGATCCGATGTGTGCGCGGTGCCGGCGGCCGGCATCGTCGCCGAGGCGATGGCCGCGTTGGTGCTCGCGGACGCGGTCGCCGAGAAGTTCGGCGGCGACTCGGTGGCCGAGACCCGGCGCAACGTGCGGTCGTACCTCGACAACCTGCGGATCCGGTGAGTGCCGTGCCCGCCGTCGTACTGGTCGGCCCGATGGGCGTCGGCAAGTCGACGGTCGGCCCGCTGCTGGCGGAGCGGCTCGGGGTCGGCTACCGGGACACCGACGAGGACATCGTGGTCGCCGAGGGCCGCCCCATCGCCGAGATCTTCGTGGAGGAGGGGGAGCCGGTCTTCCGCGCGCTCGAGAAGCGGGCCGTGCACACGGCGCTCGCCGAGCACGAGGGCGTCCTCGCGCTCGGCGGCGGGGCCGTCCTGGACGCCGACACGCGCGCGCTGCTGGCCGGGCACCGGGTGGTCTACCT
>NZ_JBEPBF010000060.1:0-57759 GCF_040298985.1 Streptomyces sp. NPDC001093
GTCCTGGCCGGCGGTGGCGGCGGTGGCGGCGGTGGCGGTGGCGAAGGCGTCATCGGCGGTAAGGGCGGCGACGGCGGCAACGGCGGCTTCGGCATCCTCTCCGGCGGTGGCGGCGGCAGCGGCGGTGGCGGGGGCGACGGCACCCTTGTCGGCGGCCAGGGCGGCAACGGCGGCAAGGGCGGCAACAGCATCTTCAACGGCGGCAACGGCGGGAAGGGCGGCAAGGGCGGCTTCGGCGGTCTCCTCGGCGGCGCCGGTGGGTCCGGCGGGGCCGGTGGCGCCAGCTTCTTCTGACCGTCTCCCCTGACCGTCGACGGGGTGGAGGCCGTCAAGGCCTCCACCCCCTCTCCGAAACCCTCACACCACTTTCTTCGAACTGAATTTCTTTGAGCTGAATCGAACCGAATCGAACCGGAACGGAGATCCCGATGTTCATCAACCCCTCCCGGCGTCCCATCCTCCTCGCGGCGGCCTCCGTGGCGCTCGTCACCGTCACCGCGTGCGGCGCCCAGGCAGCCACCCACACGGCCCCGGCCCCCACCGGCTACACGGCCCTGGCCCACCGGTCCGGGCACTGCGGCGAGGGGGGTGAAGGCGGCAAGGGCGGCGCGCCCGGCCAGCCGGGTCAGCCGGGCGAACCCGGCAAGCCAGGCTGCTTCTCGCTCCACGACCTGCCTGACAAGCCGAAGTCGGAACTCTCCCTGGCGGACCGCGCACGGATCGCGCTGACCGTGCTGACCGGCCGGGCGACCAAGGCCGAAGTGGCCAAGAAGTACAAGATCTCGGAGAAGGAGGTCGACACATGGGAGCGTCAGGTTCTGAACGGCGACTGGCTCGGACTTCTGAACGGCGTCACGTGAGAAAGGGAAATCTCATGCGCAGGAATTCCTGGAAATTCGGTATCGGCCTCGCGGTCTCGACCGTGGTGATCGCCGGGGGTGCGACGGCCCCGGCCGCGATGGCCGACACCGGCCCCGTCGGCAGCGGATCGGGCAGCGGCCCGCCCAGCCTGAGCAGCGTCCATGTGGGCAACGGCAGCGTCCGCATCGGCGACTCGATCTGCGCGGGCAACTGCAACGGCACCGTCAACGGCGCCAAGGGCGCGGACGGCGGCATCTGCGCCGGGCTCTGCAACGGTAGCGCCAACGGCGGCGACGGCACCGCCGGCGCACCGGGCCGGGCCGGCGGCAGGGGCGGCAACGGCGGGATCTGCGTCGGCGTCTGCTCGGGCAGTGTCAACGGCGGCAACGGCGGGAACGGCGGCGACGCGGTGGGCACGGGCGACGGCGGGAACGGCGGGCGGGGCGGCAACGGCGGGATCTGCCTCGGCGTCGGCTGCGAGACCAGCGGCAACGGCGGCCGCGGGGGCAACGGTGGCAACGGCTGACTCAGCCGGCGGCCTGGGCCAGCGACTGCTCCGCCCACACCGTCTTGCCGACCCGGTCGTGCCGGGTGCCCCAGCGTTCGGCGAGCTGGGCGACGAGCAGCAGGCCCCGGCCGCCCTCGTCGAAGATGCGGGCGCGCCGCATGTGCGGGGTGGTGCCGCTGGAGTCGTACACCTCGCAGATCAGCGTCGAGTCCTGGTGGATCAGCCGGAGCTGGATGGGCGGGCGGCCGTAGCGCATGGCGTTGGTGACCAGCTCGCTGACCATCAGCTCGGTGGTGAACGCGGCCTCGTCCAGCCCCCACGCGGACAGCTGGTCGCAGGTCAGCCGGCGGGCCCGGGAGACGTCCGTCCAGTCGCTCCGCAGCTCCCAGGCGGCGACCCGGTCCTCGTGCAGGACCCGGGTGCGGGCGACGAGCAGGGCGATGTCGTCGTCGGGGCGGTGGGTCAGCAGCTCGGTGAGCACATGGTCGCAGACCGCGTCCAGCGAGGGCGCCGGCCGGACCAGCGCGGCGAACATCTTGTCCAGCGCCTCGTCGATGTCGTGGTCGCGGGCCTCGAACAGCCCGTCGGTGTACAGGGCGAGCATGCTGCCCTCGGGCAGTTCGGCCTCGATGGCCTCGAACGGCAGCCCGCCGAGCCCCAGCGGCGGCCCCGCGGGTACGTCGAGGAAGCGCACGGCACCGTCCGGAGTGACCACGGCGGGCGGCGGGTGGCCGGCCCGGGCCAGGGTGCACCGGCGGGAGACCGGGTCGTAGACCGCGTACAGACAGGTGGTGCCGATGCCGCCGGCGGTCTCGGCGGCCGGGTCCGTGCTGCCCTCGTCGGCGGCGAGCCGCAGCACCAGGTCGTCGAGGTGGGTGAGGAGTTCGTCGGCCGGCAGATCGACGTCGGCCAGGGTGCGCACGGCGGTGCGCAGCCGGCCCATCGTGGCCGAGGCGCGGATGCCGTGGCCCACCACGTCGCCCACCACGAGCGCCACCCTGGCCCCGGACAGCGGGATCACGTCGAACCAGTCGCCGCCCACCCCGGCCCGGGTCGCGGCGGGCAGATAGCGTGTGGCGATCTCCAGGGCCGCCTGGTCGGGCAGCGTGTGCGGCAGCAGGCTCTGCTGCAGGGCCATGGTGGTGGTGCGGGCCCGTGTGTAGGTGCGGGCCTGCCGGATGCCGGCGGCCGCCTTGGACGTGAACTCCTGGGCCAGCCGCAGGTCCTCCGGGCCGAACGGCTCCCGGCCGGGGCGCCGGCCGAACAGCGCCACCCCGAGCGTGCTGCCCTGGGCGAGCAGCGGCACCGCCAGCAGTGAGCGCGCGCCGGACGCGCGCAGCCATGCCGCGCCCGGGTCCACCGCCGCCCACTCGGCGACGAGCGGGTCCGCCGTGTCGTACAGCAGTGGCCGGCCCGCCGTCAGACACCGGACCGGAGGCGAGTCCGGCGGGCAGACGACCGCCTCGCCGACACCGCTGCCGTAGGCCGGTCCGACGCCGTCGGGCATGGCGCGCAGCGCGGCGCGGCGCAGGACGACCGGGCCGGGCTGCGGGGCGGGTTCCTCGCCCGCGTCGCAGGGGGCGTCGAGCAGGTCGACCGCCATGACGTCGGCGAGCCGGGGGACGGTGACCTCGCCGAGCTCCTGCGCGGCGCGGGCCTGCTCGGAGGCCGTGCCGACGCGCGAGCCGCTCTCGCCCGAGGGGCGCTGCCGGGCGGCGGTGTCCTGCGCGGGCGGCTGCGTGGACAGACAGACGGCACGCACCCGGCCGTCGGCGTCCTTCAGCGGGGTGAGCGCGGCGGCGCGGCCCAGTTCCGCGCCGAGCCGGGCCCGGGCCTCCTGCGGCCGGCCGGTCTCCAGCGCGAGCCGCATCGACCGGTCGGCCTCCTCGCTCGCGCCGCCGGGCATGATGTGCGGCAGCCGCAGTCCGCGCATCGCGGCCTCCGGCAGGGCGAGGGCGTGCTCCATCCGCCGGTTGGCGCGCACGAGCCGCAGCTCGGCGTCGAAGATGGCCAGCGGGAAGGGGGACTGGAGGAAGGTCCACTCCTCCAGGGGCTCGCCCCGGGGCGGCTGCGCGCGTGCCGTCACGGCGCTCACCACGAGCCAGTCCGTGACTCCGGTGTCCGAGGTCCGGCGGTGCGCGAGCACGCCCAGCTCCAGCAGCCGGCCGTCGCGGTGCCGCAGCGGGACGGTGCCGTTCCAGCGGTCCCGGCCGGCGACGATCCGCCGGGCCGCGGAGCCGTCGGTGGCGAGGAGCGCCGTGGCGGGCCGTCCGACGACGGCCGGTGAGTCGTAGCCGAGCAGCCGCTCGGCGCCTTCGCTCCAACCGGTGAGAATGCCCTGTTCATCGATGGTGGCCGTGGCCGTGTACGTCGACTGTCGCTCCGGTCGCTCCATCGCCGCTCATCTCGCCCTTGTCGCCCTTGCTCGGCAGGCTCTCCTGACCAGCATGATCCCGGGCGGCGCGGAGCACCAACGCAGGGCCGCGGGAAGAAAACCGCGGTCGTCCGCAACCGGCCGGGGGCTTCCCGGCATGAAGGAGACAAATGCCCATATTGCGGCATTACCCATCCTGCTGGGGGGTGACAACAGGGAGGACTCGATGACCGGCGTCACGGCCCGGCCGCATCCGCGCCGAGCTCGGCCACACCGGTACGGCCGAGCTGACGCGGATCGCGATCTCCCTGGGTCTGTGCGGGCTCAGCCGTTGGCCAGGGCCTGCACCCGGTCCAGGGCCCCGTTGAACTTGTCGTGGTCGCCGACGGCCGGGCCGGAGGAGGTGTACTGCCACATCGTGTAGTACGACCAGCCGGCCGGCAGCGTCCCCGGGTCCGAGGCGTAGCGGGCGATCCACAGCGGGTTGTTCGCCGCGAAGCCGCCGTAGTTGCCGGTGCAGTCGCTCCACCAGCTGGTCGCCGTGTAGATCACGGCGTCCCGGCCGGTGAGGGACTTGTAGGTGTTCAGGAAGTCGGCGATCCAGCCGACCATCTGGCTCGCCGACTTGCCGTAGCACTCGGCGCCGTACGGGTTCCACTCGATGTCGAGCGCGCCGGGAAGGGTCTTGCCGTCCCTGGACCAGCCGCCCCCGTGGCCGACGAAGTAGCTCGCCTGGGCGGCGCCGCCGGCGGTGTCCGGGGTCGCGAAGTGGTAGGCGCCGCGGATCATGCCGATGTTGTACGAGCCGTTGTACTGCTGGGCGAAGTACGGGTTCGTGTAGTACGTGCCTTCCGTCGCCTTCGTGTACGCCCAGCGCACCCCGCTGTTCCAGAGGGTCGACCAGGCGACGTTGCCCTGGTAGCCGGCGACGTCCACGCCCTCGGTCTGGGTGACGGCACCGAGGGCGGGGGTGCCGTGCCGGCCGTCGTGCGCGGGCACGCCCATGCCCATGTGGGCGGAGCCGCGGGCGGGCGCGGTCGCGGCGCGGGCGGAGGTGAGGGGGAGGGTGAGGGGGAGCGCCGCGAGCAGGGCCGTGACCAGGACGGCGAGGGGACGCGGGCGGAGGGAGCGGGCGGAGCGGTCGGAGCCGGGTCTGCGCACGGGCATGACGTGCCTCCGGGGAGTGGGGTGGGGAGAACGTGGCTGTGACCGTGTACCGGATGCCGCACTGGCGTGGGCATGCCATTGATGTGCCTGGTAGGGAAGCTACGCACGTAGATACGACGGGGGAAGGGGGTCCGGGCTCCGCCGTTGGTCTAGCCCTGCGAAATACTTACAGAGCTGCGGCAATGACGACTTTTGGCAGAAACTTTCAGGATCGCGAAACCGAGCAGGGGTGCTGACGTGCACGAGGACGGAAACGGCGACGCACATCGCGCCGCCCAGAAGATGACGCCCAGTGGTGCAGACCAGGAATTCCTGGCACTGGAACGGGAGTTGACCGTGCTGCTCCGCCGGGCCCGGGCCAACCAGGGCGAGATGGCCCGCGAGGTCCATCCCGACCTGGAGTCCTCCGCGTACGGCCTGCTCATCCGCCTGGACGAGTGCGGCGGCCAGCGGGCCACGGACCTCGCCGCCTACATCGGCGTCGGCAAGGCCACCATGTCCCGCCAGCTGCGCGCCCTGGAGGAGCTCGGCCTGATCGCCCGCGAACCCGACCCCGCCGACGGCCGCGCCTGGCTCGTCACCCTGACCGAGGAGGGACGCGGCCGGGTCGGCAAGGTCCGCGAGGCGCGCCGCGCCCGCTACGTCCGGCAGCTCGCCCACTGGGACCGCCGTGAGGTCGCCGAACTCGCCCGCCTCCTGAACCAGTTGAACGGCGTCATGGAGAAGTAGGGCACCCGGAAGGGCCCGAGCGCTCACGGCCGGAAACGGCGAGGGGCTCTCGGCCGGAATCGGCATGAGGCGCACGGCCGGAATCGGCGAGAGGCTCACAACTGCGCGTAGACCACCGTCGCGTCGTCGTGCGTCTTGCTCCGGCCCAGGAACGCCCGCTCCTCGCGGTCCGCCGCCTCCAGCTCCCGCACCCGCTCCACCAGGGACCGGGCGCCCTCCTTCGCGACCGTCTCGAACAGGGCCTGCCAGTTGCCCTCGTGGAACTTCTCCGTCCAGCGGGTCGCGCCGTCCGTCAGCGCGGCCAGGGAGCGGACCTCGCCCCGGGGCAGGGTGCCGGTGACCGCGCGGGCGGCCACCGAGGGATCGGCGGCGGCCGTGAAGAAACCGCCCTCCTTGTTGCGCAGGGTGGCGTCCACCAGGGCGTCGGTGGCGAGCGCGGAACGCGGGAGGCGGGCCAGCCGGTCGTCGAGGACCGGGGTGACCGTGCCGTCGGGGCCCTGCAGCAGCAGCGCGGAGTCGGACAGCACCAGGTACTCGACGGTGCCGGCGGACCAGCGGGCCAGGGCGACAGTCGCCTGGGGGGTTCGCGGGTGAGAAAGTTCACAGGTCTGCGCGTGGGCCTCGGCGGTGCGGCCGATCGCCCGCGAGAGAATCCCCGGGAGCGTCAGATCTCCGCGCGAAACGGTCAGTTCGGTCAGCGCGCCGCCGAGCCGGGCGGTGAACCAGGGGACGGAATGCAGACACCCCGTCTCACCCCGCGGCGGAGTCACCCCGTCCAGGACGATTACACAACCTCCCTGTCCGGAGGCGGGTAGTCCGACAGCGGCGAAGTCCTCGTTGGGTCGGTTCGCGTCGCCGGGTTCCGAAACGAGATCAGTTCGCATTCGGCCAGTCTGCACGAGGCCTTCACAGGATGCGCCAAAGGCTGGCAACCGCCGCCGAATTGGCACGACTCCGCAGGTCAGGCGCCTGATTTGGCATGGAATGATCCACTCCGGCAAGGCGTGGTGGCGAATACTGCCAAAGCCTGCCCCGCGCGTCCAACCGGCATGCCGCACGGCAGCGCCCCACGCGCCACGGGAACTTGCCCGCCAACTCCCCTCCGATGTTCACTCCTTCGGGTGGCGGGTCAGGTGATGCGCGACCACTGCTCACCGGCGCTGGGAGGGTCGGGAACCGTACGAACCGGGTGTACGCACCACTTGGCACCGATATGACGGGGCGCCACCCGGACCCTGGGTAGACGAGTTCAGGAATGCGAGCACCGGTGCAGATGAAGCGGCCTCGGCGCACAGGCAGGCAGACGGACCCCACGGGGACCGCCCAGCAGACCCCCGTGGGCACCGGCCGCCCCACCCATGTGCGCACCCGGCTGATCGTCGCCGTCGCCGTGGTGGCCGCCGCGGTCGCGGGAGCCGGCGCGCCCTCCGTGCTCACCGGATCCCAGGACGTCAGCGACTCCCAGGACCTGGTGACGCTGGCCGCCCGCACCCAGGACGCCCTCGCCCTCGCGAACTCCCTCGCCGACGAGCGCGACGAGGTCACCTCCTACATCGCCGCGGGCCGCCCCAGGTCCAAGGCCCCCTCCGAGGACCGCAGCGCCCGCGTCGACCGGCAGGTCGAGGACCTGCGCGCCGAGGAGGACACCCCGGCGAGCCTGCGCGGCGACCTCGACGGCATCGCCGCCGTCCGCCGGGCCGCCCTCACCGGCCAGAGCACGGCCCTCCAGGCCCACCAGGCGTACTCGGCGGCCATCACCGAGCTGCACCGGATCGCCGAGCAGCTCGCCGACCAGACGCCTCCGCGGGCCGGCTCCGGCGCCCACGCGCTCGCCGAGCTGGACACCGCCGTCCAGCAGTCCGCCGCCGCCCGCGGCCTGCTGCTCGCGGCGCTGAACGTGCCGTCCTCCACCCGGACGGTGATCAGCCCCGTCACCGGCCTGCCCACCACGACCTCCACCACCTCCGAGGCCGACAGGAAGCAGCGCGACGCTCTGTCCGCCGCCGCCCAGCAGGCCCGGCTGCGCGCCGACGCCGCCCTCGCCGACTTCCGCGCCACCGCCCCCAAGGCGGCCGTCGACTCCTACGACTCCACGGTCACCGGCACCGACGTCAACTCGGCGGAGAAGTACCTCGCCACGCTCACCGGCCGGCCGACGCTGGCCGACAGCGAGCTGACCACCAGCACCAAGAAGCTGGACGCGGCCCTGTCCGCGCGCGTCGACCTGATGCGCGGCGCGGAATCGGCCCTCTACGAGCACCGCACCAAGGACCTGGCGAAACTCCGCGACGACGACGTCACGGCGCTGGAGATCCGCATCGCCGTGCTCGGCGCGCTGATGCTGGTCGCGGTGGGCCTCGCCACGGCCATGGCCCGCACCCTGACCCGCCCCCTGTCGGTGCTCCGCCGCGGCTCGGCCCGCCTGGCGGAGTCCGGGGACCCCGCCGGCCAGGAGCCGATCGCCTTCACCGGCCGCAACGACGAGTTCGCCCAGGTCGTCCGCTCGGTCAACGCCCTGCACGCGCACGCGGTCGCCCTGCGCGAGCAGACCATCGCCGCGGGCGAGCGGGTCGCCACCCTGGAGACGGACCGCAAGCACCTGGTCGGCCAGCGGCAGAAGATGGCCGACGCCCGCGAGGCCCTCCAGGCCGAGCTGATGCAGTCGGCCGACATGCTGGAGCGGATGCGCACCAGCATCGGCGGTACGTTCGTCAACCTGGCCCTGCGCACCCTCGGCCTGGTCGAACGCCAGCTCGCGGTCATCGAGGGCCTGGAGGAACGCGAGCAGGACCCCGAGCGGCTCGCCACGCTCTTCAAGCTGGACCACTTCGCCACGGTCATGCGCCGCCACAGCGAGAACCTCCTGGTCCTGGCCGGCGCCGAGCACGTCCAGCAGCACCACGGCCCGGTGCCGCTGGTCGACGTGGTCCGGGCGGGCGTCAGCGAGATCGAGCGCTACGAGCGGGTCCGTATCGCGGCCCTGCCCCCGCACGCGCACGTGGCGGGCTTCGCAGCGGACGACCTCTCCCATCTCCTGGCCGAACTGATGGAGAACGCCACCTCGTTCTCCCCGCCGGAGATGCCCGTCGAGGTCTCCGGCTGGCTGCTGGAGAGCGGCGAGGTCATGCTCTCCGTCCAGGACGAGGGCATCGGCATGGCGGCCGACCGCATGGACCGCCTCAACGTCCGCCTGGCCGACTTCGACCCCGAGTCCGCCTACGACCACGAGGGCGACGCCGGTCTCGGCCTCGGCCTGTACGTCGTCGCCCGCCTCGCCCACCGCCACGGTGTCCGTGTGCAGCTGCGCGAGCAGAAGCAGGGCGGCGTCGCGGCGGTCGTCGTCCTGCCGGCCACCCTCCTCGCCGATGCCCTGCCCCCGCAGACCTCGTCCGGAAGCACCACCGGCACCTTCTCCCTCCCCGGCGCCGACGCCGAGGCCAACTCCAACGTCCTCCACGCCCGCACCAAGGACACCGACCCACTGGTGGCCCTCGCAGAACAGGCACTCCGGGACACCACGACCTCGGACGGTACGGCCGTGGCCTCGGACGGTGCGGCCATGACTTCGGGTGGTTCGGCCACTGATTCCGGCGGTCGGGCCGGCGATTCCGGCGGTGCGGCCACTGTCCCGGGCAGTGCGGCCATGCTCTCGGGTGGTTCGGTCACCGACCCGGGCGGTTCGGCCACCGATTCCGGGGGGCGGGCCGACGACTACGGCAGTCCGGTCACGGCCTCCGGCGGTGCGCCCACGGTGTCGGGCGGTGCGCCCATGGTCTCGGGTGGTTCGGCCGCCGACTCGGGCGGTCGGGCCGGCGACTCCGGCGGTCAGGCCACCCATTCCCGCGGTTCGGCCGCGGTCTCCGGCGATCGGGCCACGACCTCGGGCGGTCCGGCCATCGATTCCGGCGGTCGGCCCACCGACTCCCGCGGTCCGGTCACGGCCTCTGGCGGCTGGCCCACCGACTCGACCGGTGCGGCCACCGACTCCCGCGGTTCGGGCGCCGCCCCCGGCGGTCCGGCCGATGAGATCGACAGCCCGGCGCAGCCGACGGTCGTGACGCCTGCGGGGGAGACCGCGACCGCCTTCGGCACGTTCGCCGAGGAGACCGCCTCCGCCGAACGGGCCGGGGAGACGGAGGGTGCCTTCACCGGACGGGCCGGGGAGACGGCGGGCGCCTCCGCCGCACCGGCCGGTGAGACGCACAGCGGCTTCGGCGGGCCGGGTGCTCAGGCGGAGGGCGCGGTGTGGGATGCGTTCGGCGGCCGGGCCGGAAAGCCGGTGGAGCAGGCGGTGCATGAGCAGGCCGGCCCGGCCGCCCAGGACGCGGAGACCCGCCCGAAGGCCCCGGCGGAGACGTTCGCCGAGACGACGATGGAGCTGCTGCTCCCGGACCTGACGCAGCCCCCCATGGTCCCGGCGGCCGCCGCCGGCGAGGACGCCCCACAGGGGCCACCCGCACCCGGCCACGAAATCCCCGCCGAAGGCGAGGCCGAGGCGGAGGAGCAGGTCACCAGCAAGGGCCTCCCCAAGCGCACACCCAAGATCACCGTACCGACCCAGGCCCCACGCCAGCGGACCCGCTCTGTGGACGCCGAAGCCCTCCGCAGGAGGCTGGGCGGCTTCCGCCAGGGCGCCCAGGCCGGCTACCGCGACGTAGAGGCAGAGATCACAGCACGTACCGAAAACGCCACGGGGGGCACAGCCGAGGAGGCAAGCAGTTGACCGCGCCCAGTACCTCCAGTACCTACGGACTGAGCAGTGAAGCCCGCAACCTGCACTGGCTGCTGACCAACCTGGTCGAGGAAGTCCCCGGCATCCAGTCCGTCGCCGTGGTCTCCTCGGACGGTCTCCTGCTCCTCTCGTCCGACCCGGGTCACACCGAGCAGTCCCGCAAGGCCCGCCCGGCGAAGGGCCCCCGCGGCTCCTCCGCAGACCTCGCCACCATCGTCTCCGGCATCGGCAGCCTCACCGTCGGCGCCGCGAAGCTGATGGACTTCGGCGGCGTCAAGCACACGATGATCGCGATGGAGGAGGGCAGCCTGTTCGTGATGTCGATCAGCGACGGCTCGCTGCTCGGCGTGCACGGTTCCGCCGAGTGCGACATGAGCGTGGTGGCGTACCACATGGCGCTGTTCGTCGGCCGCGCAGGCCACGTCCTGACCCCGGAACTCCGCAGCGAGTTGCGCAAGTCCCTGCAGGCCGAGGCGGAGTCGGCGGGGAGCGCCCGATGAGCGGACCCGGAAGGAAACTCCCCGTGCGCGGCGGCGACCGCAAACCCGCCCGGGTCCGCCCCTACTCGCTCACCGGCGGCCGTACCCGCTTCGGTCACGTCCTGCTCGTGGAGACGTTCGTGGCGGCGCTGGAGGCCCCCGAGGAGCGCAAGGAACTGACGAACGGTTCCCTCAGCACCCGGGTGATGCCCGAGATGCAGGCCATTGTCGAACTGTGCCGCCGTATGCGTACGGTGGCCGAGATCGCCGCGCTGCTGAAGATGCCGCTCGGCGTGGTCCGCGTGCTCCTGAGCGACCTGGCGGACCAGGGAAAGATCCGTGTGTACGGCACCGGCACCGGTCACGGCACCGGCCGCCCGGACCGTGCGCTGCTGGAAAGGGTGCTGAGTGGACTCCGTCGTCTCTGACGCCGCCGCCTCCGCCGTCGGAGGCGCCCCTCTCGTCGCCGGATTCACCGAGCCCGACGAGGACCTGAGGTCCTGGCAGACGGACCGCACCCGCGCCCCCATCGCCACGAAGATAGTCGTGGCGGGAGGCTTCGGTGTCGGCAAGACAACCCTCGTCACCTCCGTCTCGGAGATCACGCCCCTGCAGACCGAGGCGCTGATGACCGAGGCGAGCGAGGAGACGGACGACCTCACCGCCACGCCGGGCAAGCTCACCACCACCGTGGCCATGGACTTCGGCCGCATCACGCTCGACGACGACCTGGTGCTCTACCTGTTCGGCACGCCGGGCCAGCAGCGGTTCTGGTTCATGTGGGACGACCTGGTGCGCGGTGCGATCGGCGCGGTCGTCATGGCCGACACCCGCCGGCTGAAGGACTGTTTCCCGGCACTGGACTACTTCGAGAGCTGCGGACTGCCGTACGTCGTCGCCGTCAACCACTTCGACGACAGTGAGCTGTTCGAGCCGGAGGACGTACGGGAGGCACTGACGATCCCCGCGCACGTCCCTGTCATGATCATGGATGCGCGGCGTCGGATCTCGGTCATCGAGACACTGCTGGCCCTGGTCGGCCACGCGCTGGACGAAACCCCCGAGTAGTCCCCGAGCAGTACCCGTTAGGAGTCCCCACCCGCATGCGGAAGATACTCGTCGTCGGAGCCGGCCAGTCCGGTCTCCAGCTCGCCCTCGGCCTGCAGTCGCACGGCTACGAGGTCACCCTGATGTCGAACCGGACCGCGGACGAGATCCGCACCGGCCGGGTCATGTCGACGCAGTGCATGTTCCACACGGCACTGCAGCACGAGCGCGATCTGAAGCTGAACTTCTGGGAGTCCCAGGCCCCGAAGATCGAAGGACTCGGCGTCTCGGTCGCGGCCCCCGGCTCGCACGACCCGGGCCCCACCCAGCGGGCCATCGACTGGGTGGGCAGGCTGGACGGGTACGCGCAGTCGGTCGACCAGCGGGTGAAGATGGCCGGCTGGATGGAGACCTTCGCACAGCGCGGCGGCCAGCTGGTCATCCACGGCGCGGCCGTCGGCGACCTCGACTACTTCTCCCGCACCTACGACCTCGTCCTGGTCTCCGCCGGCAAGGGTGAGCTGGTCCAGATGTTCGGCCGCGACGCCTCGCGCTCCCCGTACAGCGAGCCGCAGCGCGCGCTGGCGGTGTCGTACGTCCACGGGCTCGGCCCCCGCCCGGAGCACCCGGACTTCGCGGCCGTCCGCTGCAACCTGGTCCCCGGTGTCGGCGAGCTGTTCGTCATGCCGACGCTCACCACCTCCGGACCGGCCGACATCCTGTTCTGGGAGGGCATACCCGGCGGCCCGCTCGACGTCTTCAACGGCGTCAAGGACCCGGCGGAGCACCTCTCCCTGACCCTGGAACTCATGGAGAAGTTCACGCCCTGGGAGTACGCGCGGGCGACCGAGGTCGAACTGACCGACGCGGGCGGCACGCTGGCCGGCCGCTACGCCCCCACGGTGCGCAACCCCATCGGCCGGCTGCCCGGCGGCGGCCTGGTCCTGGGCGTCGCGGACGTCGTCGTCGCCAACGACCCGATCACCGGCCAGGGCTCCAACTCGGCGTCCAAGTGCGCGGCCGCGTACCTCGCGTCGATCCTGGAGCAGGGTGACAAGCCGTTCGACGAGGAGTGGATGCAGGCCACGTTCGACCGGTACTGGAACACCGCGCAGCACGTCACCAAGTGGACGAACGCGATGCTCATGCCGCCGCCGGAGCACATCCTGAACCTCATCGGCGCGGCCGGCGGGCTCCAGCCCGTGGCCGACCGCTTCGCCAACGCCTTCGACGACCCGGCCGACTTCGAGAACTTCTTCTACGACCCGGAGAAGACGGCCGCCTATCTGGCGTCGGTCGCGGGAGCCTGATCGTCCGGTCGTACGGCACCGAGCACCGGGTTGGACGCCAGCGGTGACAGCTGGACGTTCGCTCCGGGTCTCGGTGCCTGTACGACCTTGCCGTCGCCCACGTACATCGCCACGTGGGTCGCGTCCGGGAAGTACACCACCAGGTCACCGGGGCGGAGGTCGCCGAGCGGGATGTGCTTCAGGCGCCGCCACTGCTCCTGGCTGGTGCGGGGGATGGATCTGCCCGCGTACTGCCAGGCCCCGGAGGTGAGGCCCGAGCAGTCGTAGCCGTCGGGGCCCTCCGCACCCCACATGTACGGCTTGCCGAGCTGGTACAGGGCGTAGCGCACCGCGCGGGCGCCCTCGGCGGAGGCGGCGCGGTTCGCGGGGAGGGAGCCCGCGGTGACGAGCTTGTGCTGGGCCTCGGTGACGCCCCGCTGCTCCAGCGCGGCGACCGCGGCCAGCTGGCCCGGGGTCAGGGTGGCCAGCAGCCGCTCCACGTCGCCCAGCTTGCCCCGCACCTCGTCGCGCTGCTTCTTCTGCTGGTCGGCGAGGGTGAGCTGGGCGTCCAGGGCTTTGCGGGCGGCCCGGGCCAGGGTGTCCCGCTGCTTCTCCGCGGCGGTCAGCCGGTGCACCGTGCGGGCCTGCACACGGGCCAGTTCGCCGATGACATGGCTCTCGTCCAGCGCGTCCTGCGGATCGGGCGCGAGGAGCAGGCGGACGTACGGGCCGAGACCGCCGGTGCTCTGGTACTGCCGGCGGGCCAGCCGGCCGGCGTCGGCCCGGCTGTCCTGCAGGGCGAGCCGGGTGCGGGCCAGTTCGCCGTCGAGGCGGGCCACCTCGGCGCGCTGACGCTTCAGCTTCTCGGCCGTGGCGTTGTACGTCTCGGTGGCCTGTTCGGCCTGGCGGTACAGCTGCTGAAGGTCCGTCAGCAGCTGGGACACGGACCTCTGCGGACCCGCACCGGGCCGCTGCGGGTCCGGTGCGGCCGCGGCGGGTGCGGGCACGAGCACGGCCTGGGCCGCCAGCGCGGTCGTACAGGCCAGGCGCACGAGCATTCCTGACACGTGATCACCTCGGGTGCGGGGAGGGATTCCCGGCGGGCGGGCTGGTCGCCTCCTATCGCACCGCGATAATCAGATGTATCCGTGCGGGGCGCGCTCCCGGCGTGCGCGGTTCGGCGCAAGCTGTCACTCGTTCGTGGTGTCCGGCTCACCGCGCGGCGTGGCGGTGGGCTTCGACCAGGGCCACCTGAGCCGTCCGCCGGAGGTGTCGTCCGGGTCGTACTGGTACTTCCATCCCTGGATCAGCCCCAGCCGCTTGCTGTGCCCGCGCGGCACCCTGCGGTAGACGAGCACGGTGGGCGGGCCGCCCTCGGGGTCCGGGACGGGGATGCGGTACGTCTTCGGCGGGTGTCCGGTGGGGCCGACCATGACCGGCAGCACGCGCCCGTCCATGGGGCCGCCCTCGAAGGGGGTTTCCTGACTCTTCACCGCTTCAGTCTCGGCCATCCTCGCCGAGCGCGCCGACGACGGCGGCCGTCTGCTCGTCCCGGGCCGCGGTGACGGTGAGTACGGCCACGAACTGCTCCACCAGCCAGGCGCGCAGCTCCTCCACCGGGGGCTGCTTGTCCTCGTCCAGCCAGATCAGGGAGGCTGCCTCGACGGCCGTGATCCAGGTCCGGACGGTCATCCGCAGCCGCGGGCCGGGCTCGGCGACGCCGAGGTGGCTGTAGATGTGCTCGGCGGCGGCCCGCCGGACCCCGTCGACGATGGCCGTGGTCCGCGAGGTCTCCACCACGCTGCCGCCCTGGAGCAGCGCGCTGAACCCGGTGTCGTGCTCGTCGACGAAGCTCAGATACCGGTCCAGGGCGCGGGACAGGCGGGGCAGCAGGGGCCCCTCGCGGGCCTCGTCGAAGCACAGCTGCAGCTCTTCGGCGGCCGAGCGCAGCGCGGCCTCGTACAGCTGCTGCTTGCCGCCCGGGAAGTACCGGTACACCAGGGGGCGCGACACTCCGGCGGCCTCCGCCACGTCGTCCAGCGACACGTCCTCGGGGGCGCGGTGGGCGAAGAGGCCCAGGGCGGCGGCGAGGAGCTGGCTTCGCCGCTCCTCGACGCTCAGGCGGCGGTAGGCGGGGGTGGCGGCGGGGGTCATGGACCGCAGCCTAATCGCTCCGCTCGGGGGGCGGTCTTTCGTCTGCCGGTCCGTTGTGGCTGGTCGCGCCCGCGCGGCGGAGCCGCACGTCGATGCGGCCCCGCGCCCCTCACGTCGGCACACTCGCCTACGCCAGCAGGCCGGACGACCTCCACAGCCGCCGTCCCACTCCCCGCAGCACACCGATGTCGTCCAGGAAGTCCGTCAGCCGCTTCGCGCCCGTCTGCATGACCTCGCGGCGGTGCCCGCTGGCCTTCACCTGGGCCATGGCCTCCCGCTTGTCCAGGCCCACGTTCGTGTAGACGTCGGGGTTCACGAACGCGATCGAGAACACCCGCGCGAACTCACCGGACGTGATCCTCGTGAACTCCTGGGACCACTTCGGCGCCGTCACCATCTGGCGCCGCAGTTCCTCGCGGGCGTACCGGACGTGCCGGGCCTCCTCGACGACGTGGATGCGGGTGACGCCACGGATGAGGGGCTGGATCCGCTCGTCCGGGAAGGTCAGCCGCTGCATCCAGTCCAGCACCTCCTCGCCGAGCAGCGTGGCGGTGAAGGAACCGGGGGTCGTGGAGATGGTCTTGAAGAGGCGGCCGAGGTTCTGGTGGACCTTGCCGACCGGGTACCAGGGCGTGCCGCCGTGCGAGATCAGGCGCGCGAACATCTTGGAGTGCCGGCACTCGTCCTCGATCTCGGTGAGGGCGTAGCGGACGTGCGCGCTCGTCGCCGCCTTGTCGTAGATGTGCCGCACCAGCAGCTGCATCAGGATGATCTCGAACCAGATGCCGAGGGAGGCCAGTGCCGCCGCCTCGTGCTGGGAGAGCAGGATCCGCTGCTCCTCGCTCATCCGCTTCCACATCGGCGTGTCGTAGAGCGAGACCAGTTCCGGCGGCCAGAACCACTTGCCTTCCTCGAAGGGCGCGTCCCAGTCCAGTTCCCTGTCCGGGTCGAAGGAGTGCTTGGCGGAGGACGCGAGCAGCCGTTCGGCCACCTGCTCCCGGTCCTTGAGCAGGCCGAGCGCATCGCGCAGACCGTCCAGCGCGTCCGCTTCCGTCAGGGTCGTCATGGCTCCCTCACCTCGTTACCCGGGGGTAGTCGTCCTGTCTCTTATGAGACTGCCTGTCAGCAAGACCGTCAATCCCTTGCGCATGACTTGTTGACTTCGCGTCTACGTGTGAGCCTGCGGGGTATGCCGACCCATGACCTGTACGCCAACGACCCCGGAGACTCCCCCTGGCAGGTGCCCGCGAGCGGCGCCGCCCGGTTCAGCTGGGAGTACGACGACGGCCGCGAACGCCTGCTCGCCCTGTACCAGAAGGGCAAGGACAAGCAGTGGGACGGGCAGCAGCGCATCGACTGGGACCTGGAGGTCGACCCGTACGACGCGCTCGGCACGCCCGAGGAGGCCATGACCCTGTACGGCACCAGGTACTGGGACAGGATGACGGAGAAGGACAAGGGCGAGCTGCGGCGGCACTACGCCTCCTGGCAGTTCAGCCAGTTCCTGCACGGCGAGCAGGGCGCGATGATCTGCGCGGCCCGGATCGTGGAGTCGGTGCCCGATCTGGACGCCAAGTTCTACTCCGCGACCCAGACCATGGACGAGGCCCGGCACGCCGAGATCTACGGCCGGTTCCTGCACGAGAAGATCGGGCTCGTCTATCCGATCAACGACAACCTCCAGTCCCTGCTCGGCGACACCCTGCGCGACAGCCGCTGGGACATGCCCTACCTCGGCATGCAGGTCCTCATCGAGGGTCTCGCGCTGGCCGCCTTCGGAATGATCCGGGACACCACCGACAAGCCGCTGCCGAAGCAGATCCTGACCTACGTCATGCAGGACGAGGCCCGGCACGTGGCCTTCGGCCGGCTGGCGCTGCGGGACTACTACAAGCAGCTCACCGACGCCGAACTGCGCGAGCGCGAGGAGTTCGTCATCGAGGGCTGCTATCTGATGCGCGACCGGCTCCGGGGCGTGGAGGTCCTGGAGAACTTCGGCATCCCCAAGGCCGAGGCGGAGGCCCTCAGCGAGCGCTCGGAGTTCCTGCAGCTGTTCCGCAAGCTGCTGTTCAGCCGGATCGTGCCCTGCGTCAAGGACATCGGGCTGTGGGGCAAGCGGCTCCAGCAGGCCTATGCGGACATGGGCGTCTTCGAGATGGGCGACGCCAACCTGGATCTGCTGATGGCCCAGGACGAGGAACTGGCCGAGCAGTTGGACGCCCAGCGCTTCGCCACCGAGGAACGCGAGCGGATCGCGGAGGTCCGGGAGGCGATCGAGTCGGGGGCAGCGGAGGCCTGACGGGGTGGCGGCCGAGATGGCGGACGGCTGAGGCGATGGAGGGCCGGGGCCCACCCGCCGTTCGCCCGACGCCTGGCCGCCCCACGCCTTTCGGTTGGGCCCCGGGCGCCCCGCTCCCTTCCGCCGGCTCCCGAGCCCCGCACGCTTCGCCCCGTCGGCCGGGGGGAGGGCTGGGGCAGCGGAGGCCTGACGCGGGTGGCGGCCGAGATGCCGGACGGCTGAGGCGGCGGTAGGCCGGGGCCCACCCCGTTCGCCCGACGCCCGGCAACCCCACGCCTTTCGGTTGGACCGTAGCCGCCCCACGCCGTCCGCCCGACGCCCAGCAGCCCCACGCCTCTCGGTTTTGCTGCAGCCGCCCCACGCCGTTCGCCCGACGCCCGGCCGCCCCACGCCTTTCGGCCGGGCCCCAGCCACCCCCCTCCCTTCCGCCGGCCCCCAGCCCCGCACGCCCCCCGGCTCGCCGGGCGGATGGCTGAGGTGGGTGAACTGGTGGGGCGGTGGAGGGATGAGGTGGCTGCCGGGGCGTTCACCCCTGTGCAGTAGCGTGCTGGCGTGTCCATGCCTCCGCCCCCGCAGCAGCCGTACCCGAACGGCCCGTCGTACCCCGCCGGCCCCCAGCAGCCGCCGAACCCGTACGGCCCGCCCCCGCAGGCCGCCGCCCCCGGTCCGTACGGCCCGCAGCCCCCGCAGGCCGCCCCCGGCCCGTACGGCTCCCCGTACCCGCCGCAGCAGCCGTACCCGCCCCAGCAGCCCTACGCCCAGCAGCCGTACCCGGGCTGGGGCGCGCCGCCCATGGCCCCGCTGCCGAGGAAGCGGCGGGTCGGGCTGATCCTCGGCATCGTGGGCGGCGTCGTCGTGGCGGTCGTCGTGGTGCTCGTCCTGATCGGGATGGCGGTCGAGAGCGGCTTCCCCGAGGCGAAGAACAAGCTCACGCTGCCCCAGACGCTGCTCGACGGGAAGTACCGGCTGGCCCAGGACCTCTCCGGCTCCGAGGGCAAGAAGATCGAGGACGAGGCCCACGGGGCCTGGGACGCCAAGGACCTGCACGGTGTGGTCGGCACGTACAACGTGGACGGCGACGCGACCAAGGGCACTCTGGTGGTCTCGGGCATGTACGGCCGGTTCAAGAACACCGACGCGGCCCGCAGGAACATGATGACGGGCGCCGCCGAGGGCGCCAACGGCAAGGTCGCCGTGCCCGCGAAGGACTTCGACCTGAGCGGCGTGACGATCAGCTGCGAGGTCGTGACGCAGGAGCAGGTGGGCACGAAGTTCACCGTTCCCATGTGCGCCTGGGCCGACGGCAACACGGGCGCCACGGTCGCCACCGTGACGCCGCTCGCGTCGCAGAGCCCGTCGGACATCGACCTGGAGGCGGCCGCGAAGGACACCCTCAAGGTCCGTTCCGAGGCGGTCAAGCCGATCGGCTGACCTCCGCACTCCGTTCAGGACGCGACGCGGGCGGTGCTCACCGGCCGAGCACCGCCCGCATCACGTCCCGCGCGATCGGTGCCGCGTTCCCGCCGCCGCTGATCTCGCCCCGGTTCGCCGAGGCGTCCTCCACCACCACCGCGACCGCCACCTGCGGGTCCAGGGAGTTGTCGGCCTGCGCCCAGGAGACGAACCAGGCGTACGGCACACCCGCGTTGCCGACCCCGTGCTGCGCGGTGCCGGTCTTGCCGCCGACCAGGGCGCCGGGGATGGCCGCCCGGGTTCCGGTGCCCTCCCGGACCACGTCGGCCATCAGCTCCTTCAGCCGTTCGGCCGTCGAGGGGTTGATCACCTGCCGCACCGGATGCGCCCCGTTCCCCGCCACCGTCTCGCCGTTGCGCCGGGTCGTCCGCTCCACCAGGTACGGCGACCACAGCTGCCCGCGGTCCGCGACGGCCGCCGCGACCATCGCCATCTGCAGCGGAGTGGCCCGCGTGTTGTACTGCCCGATCGAGGCCAGCGCCAGCTGAGCCCGGTCCACGTGCGGGTCGAAGGTGCTGGGCGCGACGGAGAAGGGGATCCGCAGCCCGGTGTCGTTGAACCCGAACGCCCCCGCCGTGGCCGCCATGCCCTTCACCCCGACGTCCACACCGAGCTTGGCGAACACCGTGTTGCAGGACCACTCGAAGGCCGACCGCAGCGAGGCGTCCCGGCAGCCGTCGGCCTCGTTGGTCAGCCGCGTCCTGGTGCCGGGCAGCCAGTAGGGGTCGGGGGAGTGGGTGTGCGCGTCCACGTCGGTGACCGCCCCCGCGTCCAGCGCCGCCGCCGCGGTGACGACCTTGAACGTCGACCCCGGCGGATAGGTCTGCCGCACCGCCCGGTTGAGCATCGGCTTCTCCGGGTCGTGGTTGAGCCGCGCCCACGCCGAGGTCACCGCCTCGCCGTTGCCCGACAGCACCCCGGGGTCGTACGACGGACTCGACACCAGCGCCAGGACGCGGCCCGTGGTCGGCTCGATCGCGGCCACCGCGCCCTTGCGCCCGGCCAGCCCCCGGTACGCCGCCTCCTGCGCGCGCCGGTTCAGCGTGGTCACGACGTTCCCGGCCGGACCGGGCCGGCGCGTCATGTCGTTCCACAGCGGCAGCGGCCACAGCAGCGGGTCCGTGCCGGAGAGCACCCCGTCCCCGGCGTGCTCCAGGAACGTGGTGCCGTACGACTGCGAGGCGAAGCCGGTCACCGGCGCGTACAACGGGCCGTTCTTGTAGGTGCGTTCGTAGCGCAGCTGCTCGCCGGTGTCCACGGAGCCGGTGACCGGCTCGTCGCCGACCACGATGTCGCCGCGCGGATGGCCGTAACGGGCGATCTCGGCGCGCCGGTTGGCGGGGTTGTCGTCGTAGACCCGGGACTGCACCACCTGCACGCGGGCCGCGTTGACCAGCAGCGCCGCCAGCAGCAGCGCGCAGAACGCGCAGGCGTGCCGGATGTAGCGCGCCATCGGCCGCCCACCGCCGTAGTCGCTCACGGTGCCTCCTCTACGGCGTACTCGCTCACGGTGCCTCCTCTACGGCGTACTCGCTCACGGTGCCTCCCGCCCGTCGTACTGGCTGCGCGCCGAGTCGCTCACCCGGATCAGCAGCGCCACGATCGTCCAGTTGGTGACCACCGAGGAGCCGCCCTGGGCGAGGAACGGCATCGCCATGCCGGTCAGCGGGATCAGCCCGGTGACCCCGCCCGCGATCACGAACACCTGCAGCGCCAGGATCGACGCCAGCCCGACCGCGAGCAGCCGGCCGAAGGGCTCGCGCAGGGCGAGGCCCGCCCGGTAGCCGCGCTCCACCAGCAGCGCGTACAGCAGGAAGATCGCCGCGAGCCCCGCGAGCCCCAGTTCCTCGCCCGCCGTGGCCAGGATGAAGTCCGACTTGACGGCGAAGCCGATGAGGACCGAGTGCCCGAGCCCGAGCCCGGTGCCGAGCATCCCGCCGGCGGCGAAGGCGAACAGCGACTGGGAGAGCTGGTTCGGTCCCCGCCCGGCCTCGATGGTGGCGAAGGGATGCAGCCAGTCCTCGATCCGCTGGTTCACATGCGGCTCCATCCGCCCGACGGCCACCGCACCGAGGACGGCGAGCAGCAGGCCGACCGCGATCCAGCCGGTCCGCCCCGTGGCGACGTACAGCAGCACCACGAACAGTCCGAAGAACAGCAGCGAGGTGCCCAGATCCCGTTCCAGGACCAGCACCCCGACGCTCAGCAGCCAGATCGTCACGATCGGCCCGAGCACCCGCCCGGTCGGGAACTGCAGCCGCCACAGCCGGCGGCCCGAGTACGCGAGCGCGTTGCGGTTGTCGGCCAGGTAGGCGGCGAAGAACACCGCGAGCAGCACCTTCGCGAACTCGCCCGGCTGGATGGAGAATCCGGCGATCCGGATCCAGATCCGGGCGCCGTTGACCGCCGGGAACAGGATCGGCAGCGCGAGCAGCCCGAGCGCGGCGGCCACGCACACATACGCGTACCGCTGGAGCGCCCGGTGGTCGCGCAGCACCAGCACCACCCCGATGAACAGCCCGATGCCGAGCGTGGACCACACGAGCTGGGCCGGGGCCGCCTGGTCGTGCGGGGTCTCCCGGTCCAGCCGGTAGATCAGGACCAGCCCGAGCCCGTTGAGCAGCACACCGATCGGCAGGAACAGCGGGTCGGCGTACGGCGCCCGGATGCGCACCGCGATGTGCGCCGACAGCGCGAGCACACCGAGCCCGGCGCCGTAACCGACGGCCCCCGGCGGAACCGTACCGGTCCGCGCCAGCCCCACCGCGCAGTAGCCGTACACCGACAGCAGGACGGCCAGCACGATCAGGGCGAGTTCGATGCCGCGGCGCCGGGGGAGACGTACGACGGCCGCGGAAGTCCGCGCCGCCGCCACGGTGGTTCCGGTGGTTCCGGTGGTTCCGGCCTTGGTCATGCCCGGAACCTACCCAAACCGGGCAGTGCGCCCCAAAGGCGCGCGGGGAACCACGGGAGAAACCACGAACGACCCGCACCCGGCGGACCACCGGTGGCCCCGGGCTCTCTACCGCCTCGCCACCGCGGGCAGGACCAGCGTGGCGACGGCCCCGCCGTCCACCGCGTTGGCGAAGAACAGCCGCGCCCCCAGCACCTCCGCCTGCCCCATGGCGATGGTCAGCCCCAGCCCGTGCCCGGTCGCCCCGCCCTCCGTACGGAACCGCTGCGGCCCATGAGCCACCAGGTACTCGGGATACCCCTCCCCGTGATCCCGTACGGTCACCACCGCGCCGTTCACGGTGAGCACCACCGGCGCCCGCCCGTGCTTGTGCGCGTTCGCCACGAGATTCCCCAGCACCCGCTCCAGCCGCCGCCGGTCGGTCTCCACCCGGGCGTCGGCCAGGACGCGTACCTCCGTGTCGGTGCCCGAGGCCCGTACCACCCGCTGGGCCAGCGCCGCCAGGTCCTCGGTGTCCACCGCCGGCTTCTCCCGCCCGGTGTCCAGCCGGGAGATCTCCAGCAGGTCCTCGGTGAGGGTGCGCAGCGCCGCCACCCGGTCCCGCACCAGCTCCGTCGGCCGCCCCGGGGGCAGCAGCTCCGCCGCCGCGTGCAGCCCGGTCAGCGGGGTGCGCAGCTCGTGCGCCACGTCCGCGGTGAACCGCTGCTCGCTCAGCAGCTTGCTCTGCAGGCTCGACGCCATGGAGTCCAGCGCCGCCGCCACCGCGGCCACCTCGTCCTGCGGACGGGACGGATCCTTCGTACGGGGGTCCTCGACGCGCGCGTCCAGGTCGCCCGCGCTGATCCGCCGGGCCACCCGGGCCGTGCCGTGCAGCCGCCGGGTCACCCGGGTCACCCCGAACACGCCGACCAGCACCGTCGCCCCGATCGCGAGCACCGACGACCACAGGATCGAGTTGTCCAGCCCGCTGATGGTGCGGGACTGCTGCGAATAGTCGACCGCCACGGCGAGCGCCCGGTGCCCGGCCACCGGGCCCGCCGCCCACATGGTCGGGCGTCCGTCGTGCTGGGAGACCATGGTGCCGCGCGCGCCGGCCGCCGCCAGGGCGCGCAGCGGCGCGGGCAGCCCCGGGGGGTCCACCCCGGCGTTCGGCATCAGCGTGTCCCCGGCCTCGTACGCCGCGGTGGCGTCCGCGAGGCGGGACAGGGCCCTGCCGCGGGCCTGGCCGACGGTCTGGTTGGTCACCGAGACGTGCACCAGGACGCCGAGCAGCGCGGCCAGGGCACAGCACATGACCGTGATGAACACGGCCGCCTTCACGGCGAGCGGCCCGGCCCAGCGGGGCAGCGCGAGCCTCACCGCGCGCCCGCCGAGGAGGAGGTGGACGGAGAGGGAGAGAGCGTGGGCCTGGGCGAGGGCGTGGGCGAAGGCTTCTGGGCGTGCCGGCCGTTTCCGGTGTGCAGGTACTCGTCGCGGGAGAACACCATCGCGCGCTGCCCCGGGTCCCACACCCAGGTCGTGCGGTACTCGTAGCCGGAGATGTCGGCCGGCGAACGCTCGATCAGTGACCGGCCGGCCAGCTCCACGCCGAGGATCGCGTCGTTGTCGGCCAGCACCTGCACCAGCTTGTGCTTCTCGACGGTGTAGACCCGCACGCCCGTCTGGTTGGTCGGGTAGAGCCGGAAACCCAGCGTCATGTCGTCCCGGCCGTCGCCGGTGAGATCCCGGTAGTACGGCTTCAGCAGCGGGCAGCGGGCCCGGTCGCCGCCGGCCCGGCAGTCCTTCAGCCGGTCCACGGTCGCGTGGTACGCCCCCTTCGAACCGTAGTCGTCCGGATGCGCCTTCACCTCGGCCTCGACCACGTCCACCGGGTCCACCTTGCGGATGTCGTCGCCGGGGACCGTGATGCCCTTGACGACCTCCCTGGTCGCCACGTCGTAGGGGTACGCCGGGCTGGACGCCGGGCGCAGGTCCGGCCAGAGCTTGGCGGGGCTGACGGCGGCCGGAGTGGCGCCCGCGCTCCGCAGCCCGCCGGCGTCCCCACAGGCCACCGCCGTCACCGACAGCAGGGCGACGGCGGCCGCGGTGAGGGCGGTGCGCGCGGGACGGCGGGCTGGCACGGTGCTCCTGGGGTGTCGGGGTCACTGGGGTCGCTCGGGCCCCGTACACCCTATGCGTAGACGAGTAAATTCCCATGTAAGTACTTTTTGCAGCCATGGGAGTGACGCTGGAGGAGAGGCTACTCGGGGCCTCTCGGCCTGCCCAGAGAGGCTCCTCCCCGGTCCTCCGCGGTCCTCCACGGGCGTCAGGGCTACTCGGCCAGCTCCTCCAGCAGCCGCACCGTCGCCAGGCCCGCGCGCAGGTACTCCACGAACAGCTCGTTGTGCAGCGCCCACGCCGAGCGCCGGGCCCGGATCAGCCGGATCACCTCGTCGGGCGGGGCATGCCCGCGCTGGGCCAGCGCGTGCGCGACGACCAGACCCGAGCGGTTGTACCCGTGGTAACAGCGCACGAGGACCCGGCGCCCGGCGTCGAGCGCCTCGTTCGCCGCCCGGGCCAGCCGGATCACCCCGGCGAGCTGCGTGCCGTCCAGCGGGCCGTCCGGTATCGGCCACACATGGTGCTCGACCGCCGGATCGGGGCCGTACCCCGGCAGCCGCAGCAGCGTCTGCACCACATCGAACTCATCATGTACGACGGCGAGCTCCGGCCGTCCCGAGCGGCCCCGGAACTCGTGCCCGCCCATCCACAGGCCGGGCACGATCTCGTTCCACGGGCTCTCCGGAACCGGTACGTCGGGCTGCTTTCCGCGGTTCCGCAACGGCGCCTCCCCAACTCCCCCTCGCGGGGCCGCCCTCCACCGTAACCGGTCTTGCCCCGGGAGCACCCCTCCTGTTCCCATGGTCGAGGGGTGATGGCGCATGAGCGCACTGCGCGTGGTGCCGGCCTATCGGCACGGCCGGGAACGGCTGTACGTCTGCCGCCCGGACGGAAGCAATGTCGCCTGGTACGACCGTGAGACGGGCCGGGTCAACCTGCTCGGCCAGGACGCCAGGGACGACGTACTGGACGCCCTGAAACCGTTCCTGACCGGCCCGGTCACCGTGGGCCCGCCGCCGGTCCCGACCCCTGCGGAACTCGCCCGGCTGACCCTGCACCCCGACGACGACCTGGCCCCCAACCGCCCCGGCGAGGCCCTGCTCGTCGCCCTCGACCGCGACCCCGGCCCCGCCCGCCGCCTGCGCCCCGACCCGCGCCGGCGCGCCCTGACGGCCGAGGAGACCGTCGGAGCGGCCCTGGACAGCCTGGAGGGCGCCGGCTGGCACACCCTGCACTCCATATCCCTGCCCGGCGGCGACCGCATCCACCATCTGCTCCTCGGCCCCGGCGGCGTGTTCGCCGTACACGCCCTGTACGCCCGTAAGGCCCGGGTCCAGGTCGCCGACCCGATGGTCACCGTCGGCCGCCGCGAGGCCGAGCCGCTGCTGCGCCGGCTGCGCTCCGTCGCCGACCGGGCCTCCTACGCCCTGACCGCCGAGGTCCGCCCGGTACTGGCCCTGGCGGGTCCGGCCGAGGTGACGGTGACCGCCCCGCCGCGCTCGGTACGCATCCTGCAGGACACCGAGCTGACGGGTCTGGCCCGGCTGGGCGGGGTACTGAAACCGGCGGACGTGGAGGCGCTGCACGGGATGGCGCGGGACCGGAACACGTGGGGGAGGGTGTAGGCGAAGGCGTTGATCAGGGGAGGGGTGCGGATCAGGGGATCAGGGGAGGGGCGCGGATGAGGGGAGGGGTGCGGATCAGGGGAGCGGCGTGGAGCAGGGAAGGGGCGCGAATCAGGGGAGCGGCGGGGCTGTTTCCGGATCCAGCAGTCCGGCCATGAGATCCCCGAGGTCCTGCAGCCGCGCCGCGATGTCGCCGGCCAGGAACTCCAGCTGACCAGGGCTCCGGCAGCCGGCGACCTCCTCCCAGGTCACCGGTGCGGAGACGAGCGGGGCCGGGCGGGCGCGCAGGGTGTACGGCGTGGCCGTGGTCTTGCGGGCCGCGTTCTGGCTCCAGTCGACGAACACCTTCCCCGGCCTGAGGCTCTTCGTCATCCGGTGCACCACCAGCCGCGGCATCGCCCGCTCGGCCTCCACGGCCAGCGCCTTCGCGTACTCGCTCGTCCGCTCGGAGGACGAGCCCCGGACGGAGGCCAGCAGGTGCAGCCCCTTCGAGCCGGCCGTCTTCGGGTACGCCTCGATGCCGTCCGCCGCGAGCCGCTCGCGCAGCCACAGGGCCACCTGGCAGCAGTGGACGATCGTCGCGGGTGCGCCCGGGTCGAGGTCGAAGACCAGCCGGTCGGCCTCGTCCGGGGTCTGCACCAGCCACTGATGGGTGTGGAACTCGGTGACCAGGTTCGCCGCCCAGACCAGGCTCGCCAGATCCTGCAGGACCACCATCCGGGCCGGGCTGTCCGCCGAGGACCGCGGCACCTCGGCGGTGGTGACCCACTCGGGCGTACCCGGAGGCACGTTCTTCGTGAAGAACACCTGCCCCTCCGGTCCGTCCGGATAGCGCAGGAAGGACACGGCCCGGTCGCGCAGGTGCGGCAGCAGCACGTCGGCGCTGGTCGCGTAGTAGTGGACCAGCTCCGCCTTGGTGAAGCCGGTCCCCGGATACAGCACCTTCTCCAGGTTGCTGAGCGCGACCCGCCGCCCCTCCACCTCTGTGATAGGCGTCATACGATGACAATCCCAGAAATACCGGTGAAACTCGTGAAGCCCAGGGAACCAGGCGGAACCGGTCAACCTGCGCAATCGGCAGAGGAAGGGTGCGGCACGTGCGATCCATATGGAACGGCGCCATCTCCTTCGGGCTCGTCAGCATCCCGATCAAGCTGGTGAACGCCACGGAGAGCCACTCGATCTCCTTCCGCCAGATCCACACCGAGGACAACGGCCGCATCCGCTACCGCAAGGTGTGCGAGCTGGAGGACCGCGAGGTCAGCCAGGCCGAGATCGGCAAGGCGTACGAGGACGCGGACGGCACGATCGTCCCGATCACCGACGACGACCTCTCCCACCTGCCGATCCCGACCGCCCGCACGATCGAGATCGTGGCCTTCGTGCCGACCGACCGGATCGACCCGCTCCAGATGGGCGCGGCGTACTACCTGGCGGCCGGCGGGGCCCCCGCGGCCAAGCCGTACACCCTGCTCCGCGAGGCCCTGAAACGCAGCAACAAGGTGGCCATCGCGAAGTACGCCCTGCGCGGCCGCGAACGCCTGGGCATGCTCCGGGTCGTCGGCGACGCCATCGCCATGCACGGCCTGCTCTGGCCGGACGAGGTCCGCGCCCCCGAGGGTGTCGCCCCCGACGCCCACGTCACCATCCGCGACAAGGAGCTCGACCTCGCCGACGCGCTGATGGACACCCTCGGCGAGGTCGACCTGGAAGACCTGCACGACGAGTACCGGGAGGCCCTGGAGGAGGTCATCGCCGCGAAGGCCTCCGGCGAGGCCCCACCCCAGGCCCCGGAGCCGGCCGCCGGCGGCAAGGTGCTGGACCTGATGGCCGCACTGGAGAACAGCGTGCGAGCGGCCCGCGAGTCGCGCGGCGAACAGCCCACCGGGACCGAGGCCGAGGTCAGACCCCTGCCACGCCGGGCCGCCCCCAAGGCCGCGGGCGGCAAGAAGTCCACGTCCACGGCGAAGAAGACGCCCACCGCGAAGAAGCCGGAACCGGCGCGCAAGTCGACGTCCAAGACGGCGTCCAAGGCGGCGTCCAAGACGGTTCAGGGGGCGAAGAAGACGACGGCGAAGAAGACGACGGCGAAGAAGACGACGGCGAAGAAGACGGCATCCCGCAAGCGGACGGCATGAGGACCGGGCTGGAACTGGTCAGTCGGTCCAGATCACCCATCTCTCCGGTGGTCAGCCAGATGCAGGTGGCGTGGACGATGTCGATGACTGTGACCTGAGCGGCCCGTAGTCGAGCCACGGGTCCTGGAGGAACTCGTTCCGATGGGAGGCATGGTCCAGAGCGCTGATCCGGAAGTACAGCGCACGTCGCGTCTGCTCGGATGCGTAGTTGCCGCCGATGTTGTGCCCGAGGAGGTAGTGCGCGAGCAGCAGGTCCCCCGCCCGTCCCTTGATCTGCTCGGGCTCGGGCAGGTCGATCGGCGGGTAGGCACAGAACATCTGAGGGCCGTGATCACGGAAGTATGCGGCGTGGGTGAGATGCGTGCCCGGCCAGACCCAGAGGTTGCCGGAGTTCTCCGTGAGCTGGTCGGACATCAGGACACCGGCCAGGAGCGTGAACGTGCCGCGGACCGGCTCGCCGGTCGGCTCCGGGTTGCCGGCATCGATGTGAGGAAGGCCGGGACGGTGCGAGTACGGCGGGATGTTCAGCGCGACCTGGACCTGCCAGGGGACCTCCAGTGTCCCGGTCCCGGCCAGTTCCTCGGCGAGACCGAAGGCGGGGCTGCCGGTCAAAGGCGCCATCAGCACCGGCTCGTCCTCGGTCCGGAGAAAGTAGAAGTGGCTGCCCTGCTTGCCGGCGGCGGGTGGATCGGCGGCGATGACCTCATCGATCCGCCGGGCCGCCCGGTCCAGAAGATCGTCCTGCACCACCTGCGGAACCACGACGAAGCCCCGCTCGGCGAACTCGTTCATCTGACTGTCGCTCAGCACTCGAGCACCCTAGAGCGACGGCGGCCGTGGCGGCGAAGGGATTATTGTGAGTCGGCGCCCCCGATGTGCTGCCGACGGCATCAGCCATGAAGTGCCGCATGTCGCCTCCCGGAGGGAGCCCTTCAGTCACCGGCTGACGTTTCGGGTCTGCGGTGGATCCCCCAGGAACGGCCGTAGTCTCAGCTTGACTCGCCGTCACTCTACGTAGGTCAGAGATGTCCGTTGAGGCACTCGTACCAGCCGCCCTCAGAAGTACTCGACCTTCTGACCGTCCGGGACCTTGTAGCAGCCGGACACGACGGTGATGCTCAGCATCGGCGGGTTGTCCTTCAACATCTGAACGACGTTTACGCCCGCCTTCTTCTCGTCATTGTCGGCAGTCAGATTGATGTTCTTGTTCTTACTGGTGTCCGGACCGTACTCGACGATCTTCCAGCCATGCTTCGGGAGTTCCGCCCTAAGATTCTTCATTGCCTTTTCGACGTCACTCGCCGAGGCTGGGTGCAAACTCCACGGGTGGAAGATCTGGAAATATTTTTTCGGGTCCTTTCCTGGGCATTCCTGGACCCCTGTGGAGCCGTCCGATGCTTTTCCCTTGACGCCGATCAATTCATATATACTGCTGGATACTTTCAGTAGCGCATCAGAGGCATCCTTTGTGGTGCTTGTGCCGGAAAACTTGGTTTTATCGGAGTTCTGGTCAGACATGCTGCATCCCGTGAGAGTAATGACTGCAAGGGGTACGGCGAGCACAAGAGTGCTCAGCTTGTCCTTCATGACAGGAGCCTTATTCCGTCGGGCTGGGCTGTGGAGCGGTCATCGTTTCATCGCATGCGTACCAGCACGTCTATGTGGGCGTTCCTATTTTTCCCACACCGTGTGCGGTGTATACGGCCTGGTCGGCTCCGGTGCCGCCTTCACGTCGTCGTATTTACCGACGACTACCAGGGCCTGGTTTTTCAAGCTCTCGGAGCCCGCGTTCCAGTAACCGCCGTGCCCATCGGTGTCGGTGGCCATCTGGTTGGCGCCGAAGCTTGAATCGGCGGGAATTTCGCGCCCAAAACCTCCGCCATGGATCATGCGGCCGAGCTCTGGAACCGGGTCCCCGTCGGCGTACTCGTTCCACACGTGCCCCTTCGGGACGTCCAGTTGATCGGCGTTTGAAACCTCCACGCCGGGGCTGCCTGCGAAGACGATGTCGTTGGCGTGCAGATCCCCGGTCTGGGCCGCGGCGCCCACGAGGCTCGATCCGTACGAGTGGCCGATCACGGTACGGTGCGGTGCCGAATCGCCGGAATGTGATGCGTCGAGTCCGTCGAGGAATTTATCGAAGGCCGGTGCGCCATCGTATGCGTAGTGGGTAAAAGTCGCGTCTTTTACGACGTCGTTAGGTGCGTCGTAGCCGAGCCAGGTGATGGTGGAGACGGATTTTCCATCAGATACAGTGTGGGCTGTCTGCCAGAGATTGGTCATCCGGTTGATGTTCCCCCCGATGCTGTCCAAATCTGAAGTCGTACCCGGCACATAGACTGCCTGGTGATCCGCGGTGTCCGGGTTACCGTTGGCGATGATCGCGCGACCGTCTCCCGCCTCGCTGAAGCCCAGCAGGTATGCCTGGGGTAGATTGTTGGCACCCGTCGCGTCGGAAGCACCCGTCATGTCGAAACGCTTCTGTATCGCGTCCATGCCGTCAATCCCCTTGTGCATCTTCTCCCGTTCGGCTTCCCATTCCTCCCACGCCGGGAGTTCCTCCTTCCCCTGCTTCACCCCGGTGTGCATGTTGATATGGTCCTGGTACCGCGGAGGCTCAGGGTGATCCTGCAACCAGGCGTCGTATCTGACCTGTGCGACACCGTGCGCCTCGGAGAGCACTGTCCGGTTGGCCTCATCCCGAACCGTGGCAGGGAGTCCGTCGAGCGCGCCGACCGAGTCGGGACGCATGGAGATCCACGCGGCCTGCTGCTCCGGACTGAGCCCCTTCCACCACTTCGCGTTGTCCGCCGGTCTGCCGTTCTTGGGCGGTTGCGGCAGCGAGTCGAGGTACTCCTTGCCCGCGTCGCGCACCCCACTCGTGTCCGAGGACGCGTCGGCAAGGTCCTTGTCGGAGACGGTGAGATCGTCGTCCGCCTTCAGCGCCCGCAGCTTCGGCGCCCACTTCTCGTCGGACTCCGTCGCCTCCTTGAGGGCGCAGGCGATCTCATCCGCGTAGTCCAGGGCGAGGCGGTGGTTCGGATTGGGGTCTAGGTTGGCGGACTGACGACTCACTGCCGCGACCATGCCCTCGAACAGGCCGCCCGCCGTGCCGCTGACCGTGCCGCCGCCGGGGACCTTTCCGTCCGTATCCTTCTCCCCGCCCGCGGGATAGGTGATCGAGCCGTCGGCGTTCACGGTGAGCTTCGCCGCCTGCGCGCCGTCGATGGCCGCTTGAAGCTTCTTCTTGGCCGCTTCGATCTCGTACGAAAACGCCTCGAGAGCCGTACTGACCAGTCCGCATTCGATCTGGATGTAGTGGAAGTTCTTGCCCAGCTCCGACAGTTGGCCGATCGCCGCGGTCGCGGCCTCGCTGCTGAGGGAGTTCCTCATGGCCACGGAGATCTCGTTCTCGATGCGGTCCTTGGCCGCGCCGGCCATGTCACTGGTGCTGCGGTATCCGTCGGCCGCGTCCAGAAACTCTTTGGGGTCGAGCGCCTTCAGGGTTGCAAGGTCCATGACTTCTGGTCACCGCCCCTTGTCCTGGCCGCCGACCGCCGGCGTATCCGCGTAGTCCACCTTGAGGTTGCCGATCTCGGCCTTGACGGACTCATCGGTCTTCAACTGGTCATTGCCGACTTTGTCCAGCAGGTCCGAAAGCCTGCCGCAGCGCCCGCTCACAGCCTTGACGTAGCGATCCCACGAGTCGTGGACTTCCTTCTGAGCCCCGGACGTCTGGCAGCAGCTCTCCGCGACAAAGCCCTTCTGCCCGTCCGTCAGCTTTCCGAGCGCCGTGGTGATGGAGCCGCTGAGCGAGCCGACGGCCTGGCCTGCCTTGGACCAGGCCGGCTTGTTCGACACCAGAGTGCCGGATCCTCCCGGGTCCGACGGCACATGGTTCAACTGCATGTGCGCACCGTCCCCGTTGGCCGCGGCTGCTTTGAGCTGCTCCCACTCGTCCCACGCCATGCGTGTTTCCTCCCCCGTGTCCGCAGTGCCACAGTGCGGTGATCGACTCACACCGTAGCCGGAAGGTCGCCGTACCGCATCGGCGTCAGTCCCCACGGCGGCTGAGTATCCGTACTCATGTGTGTGGCGAGCGTGGCCGCGTTGCCTGTCGGGCCCTCAGTGAACCTCTTCGGCCTGTCCACCGATCGGGTGACGGCTTTTGGACCGTAACGAGCAGGGCCCCCGGCTGTTGGGCGAGATGTCTGACGTCTCAACCACCCGGCAAGGGAGCCCTGTTGGCCACTCATCCTTGCGCACTGGACCTCACGCATTGCCCTCGTTGAGTGGGTAACGATGCTGATTGTCACCCGCGAGGGTGACCGGCGATGCAAGCTCCGCCCCTCCCAGCGGGCCCTGGTGGTCTCCTGACGATATAGCTCGCAAAACGGTCGGCATTACGCCCCGGCACCCGGACTACCCAGGAAAGCCGACCAACGGCAACGCCCTCGATGTCGAAGTCATGAATGCCTTCCTCTCTCGACCAACTGAGATGGCGGAGGTGGCTCGGCAGATACGGCATGGCCTCACCACGGGTGAGTTTCAGGAAATGCTGCCGGAGGCCGACGAGGAAAGAAGACGACTACAGCGACGCCGAGGGCAGGTTGCTGATCCGCCGCCGCAGAACTCGCGAACAGGACAAAAGTTTGCGTAACGGAAAGATCGATTCCGTGTTGCGTCAAGGGCGCTGGCTCTTCTGTGAGGCCTGCGGCTGCGACTTCGAGGCGACGTACGGCCGGCGGGGCGTCGGATACATCGAGTGTCATCACTGGTGGGGGTGGCGGCGTGGAGCGGGAACTACTCGAACGGCTGCTGGTAGGCGACCACGAGGCGGCCGCGGCCGCTCTGGGTGCGAAGAATCGGCCGACTGAGGACGTTCGGCGTGTGCCCATTCCGCCTCAGCTTGTCACGGTGCTTCACGATCACCTCGCCACGTTCGGCACGGCGGAAGACGGGCGGCTCTTCTTCAGTGAGAAGGGCTCGGTGGTCCCGTCCTCGACCTACTACCGCGTGTGGCAGAGGCTCGGCTCCTGGCGCTCCCGCCGGCCGTCGCGGCCTCGCCGCTCGCGAGCAGGCCGTACGACCTTCGGCACTCGGCGCTGTCGACGTGGCTCAATGCCGGGGTCGACCCGACTGAGGTCGCCGAACGCGCCGGCAACAGCGTTGAGGTCCTGCTGACCCGGTACGCGAAGTGCCTCGACGGTCGGCAGGACGTGGCCAACCGGCGTATCGAGGACCTGCTTCGCGAGTACGAGTGAATCCGCTTGAACAAGTTCGAGGCCCCTGGAATCCGCCTTGCGTCCAGGGGCCTCGCCGTTGGTACTGCGCGTCAACGTGGCCCGGCGCCCTGGGCGCCGTGGTACGCCGGGCGCCCGCGCCTCGGGGACAGGATGCGGTCAGCCCGCCTTGGCGAGGGCCGGGACGAAGCGGGCCGCGTCGATCGTTCCGACGCCGGTCGCCATGTCGTAGCCCTTCACCGCGGTGTAGCCGGTGACTCCCGCGTAGCTGTTGTTCGTGCCGTCCTTCACGTCCACGATCCCGGTGGACGGGTTCGACGAGGACTTCGCGTACAGCGAGTACAGCGCCTTGTGGATGTCTCCCAGTCGGTGCCCGGCAACCTGGTCGGCCAGGGCCACGATTCCTGCGAAGAGTGGGCTGGCCTCGCTGGTGCCGACGTAGACCTCCCAGCCGACCCGCTTGGGGTCGTAGCTGGAGTACACCCATCCGCCGCCCTTCAGCGCGGCGGACATGGAGACGTCCGGGGTGCTGCGGTGATTGCCGGCCACGCCGTTCTGGTACGAGGGACGTGCGAAGACGTGGGACTCGCCGCCGCCGCTGGCGCCGTGGTCGTTGTAGACGCTGTCCGGCGCGGTGCGGTTGCCGTTGGCGTCCAGGTGCAGCTGGGTGCCGCCGACCGAGACCACCAGGGGGTCGTCGGTCGGCCAGGCGTTGACCCTGTACGGATAGGTTGTCTGGCCGTTCGAGGTGGTGTCGGTGGGTCCGCTGTCGCCGGAAGCGTCGGTGACGGTCACACGGTGCTTGGCCGCGTCCTTGTAGGCGTACCGCAGGTTCTGGATGCTGGAGAAGTCACCCTTGCCGAAGCCGGGGAAGTTGTTCTCCGCCACGCCCCAGCTCTGGCTGATCACATCGCCCACGCCGCGGTCGATGAGCGACTTCTCGGCGTCCATGACCTCTCGCAGGCCGGTGGTGCCGTCCCCGATCCGGCCGACCCCGGTCTCCGCCAGGACGATGTGCGCGTCCGGGGCGACGGCATGTGCCATCTCCACGTCGAGGGTGGTCTCCCCGGCCCAGCCGAGCTGGTCGGAGTCGCTGGGGTCGAAGCGCGGGACGTTGCCCCACTTGACCACGTCGACATGGGTGCTCTTCATGCCGAACCGGGCGCTGTAGACATCCAGGTCCTTCTGGATGGTCGGCGAGCCGAACGGATCCACGATCACGATCGTGCGCCCCTTGCCGGTCACTCCTGCCTTGTACAGCGGGTTCAGGTTGTACGCCTGGCGGTACTGGAGCGCGTTGTAGCAGTCGAACCCCCACTTCTCCCGGCACTGCGCAGTGGTCATCAGGCTGCCGGGCGCGCTCTTCGATTGCTGTCCGGCCGCCGGCACGGGCTTGACTTCTTGCGCCGGTTGCCCGGGTGCAGCGACGGCGACGGAACCAGACAAAAGCCCTGTTATCGCTGCGAGACTGGTGAGGCTGGTGATCCAGGCTGCGGCGGCCGCGGTGCGCCGCCGCGCGTGAATCCTGCGCATAGATGCTCCTCGTAGTGGACTAGACCATGCTCGGCCGTGGTCTGCGATCCCACCGCGAGGCCGTCCGTGAGGCAAGGGATTGACCCTGTGTGGCTTGTCACTGCTTCGTCCGCTTCGATCACCTATGTCCATGCCGAGCGCGTCCCGCACGGCCTGGGCAACCCATCGAGGGCGCGCATGCCGGCCTGGCTGTCGCACGGCTTCAGTCCAGGTGGCAGCGGGACTTTCGCGTGTTGGGTTGTCTCCTGCGCAGTCGCGACTGGTTCGATGCCCGCTGTGTCGGTTTTATGAGATAGCTCGGCTCTGACCGCTTCATGAGATACGTCACGGTCTGACCTCCGAAGAGGAGGCGACGCTTGAGCGGGATCGGGTGCCGCCGGAGCCGGGCCTGGCGCCACGCGCCCACTTGGTGCCGAGCGGAGCGGTTGGTGGCGTCCGAGCCCTCGGAGGGACGGCGGCCGGATGCAGCTGACGGTCCGTCGAATATGACGGCTGACCTCGGTGGACGCTGCAAGATCCCGTCCACGCCTCGTCCACAGACCCCGACATGCGGCCGCTTCGGGCCGCATACGCCTGCACATACGCGAAGACCCCGGCCTCAGCGTTTCCGCTGGTGACGGGGTCTTTGGGCACCTCATGCTGGGTGCCCCCGGCAGGATTCGAACCTGCGCACACGGCTCCCGAGGCCCTTTCGCCTCACAGACAACATGCTGGTCAGAGGCGTGAGCGAAGCGAACCGGCTGGCGCCTGTCCACGGATGGTCCGCAGGGGTAGCGCTGCTCCGATGGGTCCATGGGAAGGCCTGATACGCGTTTTTATGGTCCCGTTGCTCAAAGCAACCGTTCGCACGCTACTCTCACGGAACCCACACATGTCAGGGGAGGGCATGCCGTGAGCGACACCTGGGTTGCCATCGACTTCGAGACCGCCAATGCGCACCGCGGAAGCCCGTGCGCAGTCGGCCTAGCAGCCGTCGACCAGGACCGCATCACTGACCGGATGTATACCCTCATCCGGCCCCCTGCTGAGTACAGGCACTTCGATCCGTACAACACTCGCATCCACGGCATCGCGGCTTCCGACGTCGAGACCGCACCCAGCTGGGCTGAAGCCCTCCAGCAAATATTGGGGTTCACTGCCGGCAGGACCCTCGTCGCCCACAACGCGGCCTTCGACTTGGGAGTGCTCCGTGATGCCTGTACAGCAGAAGGAAGTCCCTGGCCGACGTTGCGCTACGCCTGCTCCCTCGTTGTTGCCCGGAGGACCTGGCGGCTGATCTCCTACGCGCTGCCCGAGGTCGCCCGACACATTGAGGTGCCGCTAAAGGAGCATCACCAGGCAGGTGCCGATGCAGACGCCGCCGCGCACATCATGCTCGCAGCCATGCGGCATCACGGAGCCATGAGCCTGGATCAACTTCTCGCAGAGTTGGGCGTGGTTCACGGCAACGTAGCGCCCAACGCATGGTCTGGCTCCCGGAGCAAGGGGGCATACAAGGGAAAGCCTTCCGCCCCGATTCCTGGTGCGAATCCGGATGCCGACCCTCACGGCGCCTTCTACGGCAAGTCCGTCTGCATCACAGGAACCCTCAGCAGGATGAAACGGGCTGAGGCTCAGGCTGCCCTTGCCGATGTGGGCGCCACCCCAGTGAAGGATGTCAGCGGTAATACGGACGTCCTCGTGGTGGCCACACCTGACCCGCGGCGATTCGCTATCGGCTCGGACAAGAGCGGAAAGCAGAGAAAGGCTGAAAGTCTGTTGGAAGCCGGACATGACATCGAGATTATCGGTGAGGCAGATTTGTTTGAACGGCTGAACAGCTGAGCTTGTGGGAAGGCCCTGCGGTCCGGGCGGTGGGCACCTACGGCCCCTGTGACGCCGTCCGCTATTGCAGAGGTTGGAGTGCTTGTTGCAGAGCGACACGGACCTCTTGCTGTCGACAATCCTGAGACCGGCCGCTCTACCGGCCCCCTCCCGGTTACGCCATCACTTCCGCGAGGGGGCTCAGGGGGCGGCCGGCACTTCCTGGAGGTGGAAATGCATGAGTTGGGGGAGAATGATCCGCGCGAGTGCGGGGGCTACCAGTTGCTCGGGCGGCTGGGAGCCGGGGGCATGGGGGTCGTGTACCTGGGTCGGCATGCCAATGGGCAGAAGGCAGCGGTCAAGATCATGCGACCTGAGCTGGCAGACGATGCCGCTTTCGTGGAGCGCTTCCGCCGTGAGGGGCGTGCGCTGGCTGCATTGCGCAGCCCTTATGTCGTCACGGTTCTCAAGCACTCCGGCGAGAACGAGCGCTCTTATCTGGTAACGGAGTACGTGCCGGGTTCGTCATTGGCCGAACGGCTCGGCGCGGGGCCCATTGCGCCGGGTGAACTACTGTCCCTTGCAGAGGCATTGGCACAGGCATTGGAGGCGATTCACGCAGCGGGGATCGTACATCGCGATCTGAAGCCGTCGAACGTGCTGTTAGGGCCGGATGGGCCCAAGGTGATCGACTTCGGTATTGCGCAGCTTTTCGATGCCACAGCTGTGACACGCACCGGCTGGCGCCTCGGCACACCTGGGTACCTTGCTCCGGAGCAGCTCACGGCAGGGGTCGCTGGAATGGCCGCTGATGTTTTCGCCTGGGGGCTCGTCGTCGCCTCCGCGGCACTGGGGCGCCATCCCTTCGGTGTAGGGCCCGCCGAGGGGCTCGCCTACCGCATTCAGCGCCACGAGCCTGACCTGCGAGGGTTGCCTTCGGAGCTCGTACCAGCAGTACGCAGTGCCTTGCAGAAGGACCCTAAACAGCGACCGGATGGCGCACAGCTGATTCAGCTCCTGCGGGAGCCTCCACCTCTCACGGCGCCTTACACGCTTGCCGTTCCTCCCAGTGGCCCGGCGACACGGCCGCAGTGGACCTTCCTACGGAAGGCCCTTCTCACCGCGTTGCTGTCGGCTGTGGTCTCCGTCGGGTTGGTCGTGTGGCTACTGACGCAGGGTAAGGCCACAGGATCCGTCATCGCGTCGTCCGATGGCCGATCGGGTCACGTACGCATGACCGCTTCAACGAGTGCCGCTCCCTCGGCAGTCGGCGCTCGTTCAGCTACGACAAGTCCGCCGTCGATGACGGCAAAGGCGGATGAGACGCCGAAGGCTGCACCCTCGACGCCCGCCGCGACACAAGTGCTCACGTTCACGCCTTGGACATTCGGCGAGCCAGCCGACGACATCGACGTTGTCTCCACTGTGCGCGGCAGCTGTTTCGGCCAGTCATTGGCCATCGTCCGTTCCGACGCGTACCGGTGTGTCGTTGGGCATGAGATCAAGGACCCGTGCTTCAGCCCGCCGAACGATCTAGCTCCGGCCGTGCTCTGTCCGGAAGCCGGGCCGATCGGAAAGGTGATCCGCGTCGACCTCACAGAGAAACTCCCTGACGATGTCGGCCTGGAGGATCAGCCGTTTCCCTTCAAGATCACGCTTGCCGACGGGCAAGTCTGCGACTCCTATGAGGGATCGGGTATCGCCATCGCAGGTAAGACGATGACTTTCGCCTGCCCGGACGGCGACCTCTTCGGAGGACCGGACCCCGCAGGAAGCACGTGGACTATCAACTATCGGCCGAAAGGCGCGGGCAGCTTCCAGCCCGTCGATGTCGCCGCCGTATACGAATAGCAGTCAACAGGCGGATGTGGCACTGATGCCCGGTGATCATGGTGAGCCTCTCCGGCAGATCCCGACTGACGCACATGCCGAACTGACGTGTCCGGGGACGCCTGAAACAGGGAAGGGCCGACCCGGAGGGAACCTCTCCTGAGCCGGCCCTTCTCTCTTGTGACCCGGACAGAGCCCGAACCTGGTGACACCGCTTTAAGAGAGGCTGGGGCGCAGGACGGGTGACCTGCGGCTCTGCTGGCCGAGCCGGCGGGCACTAGTACGCCCTCAGCCGCCCTGGTTGACCCTCGCATCTGGCACGGCTGTGGCACGCGCCTCCTTCGTAGAGGCGTGCGCGGTCAGCGTCCTTCGCGTTCGTAGCGTTCCACCCGACGCGCCAACTTGGCGCGATACCTCTCAGGTGAATGGAAATTCTGAGAGCGGCGGACCATGTCTTCGGCCCTAAGGCTTTTTGCGTAGGCCTGGAGCGCAGGTATCCGGAGGAGGACAGCGCGATGCGCTTCGGCTTCCTCGATAGTCTCCAGCGGGGTGCTGGCGTTGCGTTCATGGTTGCAGCCCCAATGGGTGAGGCGCACATTGTCGCGCGTGTCAGCGCCGCCGGCCGCGATAGTACGGACGTGGTCGATGCTCGGCGACCGAGGATCTGGATGTTGATAGGCCTGGTCCACTGGATCTCGGCATAGACCGCAGATCCAGCCGTCCCGTTCTCCGATCTCTACCGCTTTGTAGCGTTCGACGCTCCCATTGCTCCGCATGCGCTCACGGCGGCGCCGGTCCTGGGCGCGCTTGGCTTCGCTGCGCCGAGGGGTGGGCAGGTCTGCGTTGCTCACCTGTGCTTCCTTCTACACGCTAATGGGCAAGGCTCTTGCCCGCTGCCGAGCTTTGGCGCGCACTTCTTTGAGGCGGTCGTGAAAGCCATTGTGGCGGTTCTGGTCGAGGTTCAGGGGAAGGTCATGCTGAGCGATGAGCTCCGACTCCAACGTCCACGGTTCGTCATGTTCCAGCCAGCACACTTGCGCGTGGTCGGCCATCCATTGGCTGAGGCTGGTTTCCCCGCTCTCACCGAACGTCAGGCGGTTCCCGCTACCTACGCGGCGTAGTTCGAGCCCGAGCAGGCAGCCAAGGGTGAGCCGCAGCGTTGATCCAGCCGCGTTGCCCCGGTAGTGGTACCGGACGCGCTTCCTCAGGTTCTGCGTGCTGGTCCGGTTGGACATGTGGCGCGGAGCTATGCCGACGTAGAGCAGTCGTCCGGGGGCCAAATCGGGGTGGGGTGTCTCCTTGAAGTGCCACCCGTAGACTCCGGCCGCTGCTGGTACAGGGCATTGCCGCACCAAGACCTCTCGCGCCGACCACAGTCGTGCAGGACTGGTGAGGGCGGTCGCGTCCACGGAGCCTCCAACGCTGGAAAGTGCATTGGGCGCAGGCTACTTGGCGACAACGACACGAGACGTCCGCGGCATGCGGACCACCCGGCTCCGACAACAGGAGACACTCAGCTTGGGAAGCTGCGGTTACTGGAACGCGGCTCGGGCGCTGAACTGGACAAACGGCGGTGTGAGTGGGCTCGCGGGGTTGGCCGCCTTCACCGTGATTCCCCGCTGACCCCCGCCCGATCTGGTGCGTTTGTGGTGCGTGGACGTGCGGAAGGCTCGGGAGGTCTGTCTCAGCTGCTCTCGCTCGGCTTCGTCGACCCGTCGTTGCACGGACTCGCTGGGCTGGTCCCCGGGTCACGGCTCGGCAATGCAACCACGGACCCATCACATGAGTGCCATGCTTTGTTCACTCGTCTACGAGTTGAGGGGGCGACATGGCCAGGCGGAGAAGCATGAGCAAGTCGATCAACCTGGGTGGTGGTGTGAGGGTTCGGCTCGGCACCAAGTCGTCGAGCATCAGCATGGGCGGCAAGAACGGCCGAGTGACTTTGAACAGCAAAGGCCGGAGAACGGCGACGCTTCGGGCTGGCGGGATGTCCGTATCGTCATCGAGCACGCCCGCCAAGCAGAAGCCAAAGCAGCCCGCAGTATCGCGTCGCTCCGCCATGGAACCAACGGCGAGCCTCGGCCCCCTTGTGGCGCCGAGGCGGTCCTTCGCGAACGGCTGGGTGGCCTGCGATGGGAGAGCTGTCGTCGTACACCGGGCGGGCCGGGACGACGTTCGTATCCCCGTTACTCAGATCACGCAGGCCTGGCTAGAGGGGAAGAACCTTGCTCTCATGGCGCAGGGCCATGACCCGCTGTACCTGCGATTGACGACACTCCTCACCTCATGGGACATGCGCTTTGTCACTGCCGTGGCCAAGGCAGCTGGCTTGGACCCGAGTTAGATACCGAGCCGGCTTCAGAGAGCTTCGAACCTGCAAAGCTGCCCTGCGAGAGAGGCTGGGGCTCGAGCAAGTTGCCTGTCTGACCGCTGCTATCCCCCCGCGCCTGGCAAGGCAACCTCTTTGGTTCGTAGCAACTGGGTGGGTGCTCGAGCTTGGCCTGTTTCGCTCTTGACCCACGGCGACAGTGCGCAGGCGTCCGGTGTTGTGCGTCGGCGTTGTCTCGCAGTTTGACGCGCACCCGTGGACCGTTTCACTTCTCCCCGGCGTCGGTCTGCGTGTTCGTGCTCCCACCGTGACTCTCGAGAGAATCGTTCCAACCGCTCCTCTCGACAAAGGAGTTGATCCTATAGTGGTCGCTGCGGGCCTGTGAGCTTCCGCTCGTACCTATGAATTCTGCGACAGAAGGGCGAAGATGCAAGGCGACGACAAGGTGTTGGACAGGTTCAGGCGTGCGCAGGAAAGCCTCGTTCTGCAATCGTCGGATCTTCCTTTGCAGACAATCTCGGGAATGGTTCTGGCTGAGGCGATTGACATCGATCCCGCATACCAGCGCAGGGAGCGCTGGAGTGTTGAAAAACAGTCAGCACTCATCGAGTCTTTCCTCATTAACATTCCTATTCCGCCTGTCTATCTCTCTGAAGAGGACTACGGACGATACAGTGTGATCGACGGTAAGCAGCGCATCACCGCAATCCATAAATTCCTCACCGGCCGACTTGTACTAAAGGGCATTGTAGAGCTTCCCGAGTTGAACGGGCGCACATTCGACCAGATCCCGACGGCGCTTAAGCAGACGCTAACCGTTCGACCCTACTTGCGCGTAGTCACTCTGCTCAAACAGAGTGACCCTGAACTGAAATATGAGGTGTTCACGCGACTGAATTCCGGAGGGGAAAGACTTGAGGCTCAAGAAGTCAGAAACGTAGCCTTCCGGGGGCCCTTGAACGACTTGATCTATGAGCTCGCAGAGGCGCCCTTTTTGCGCCAGCAGCTGAAGATCACATCTTCCAAGTCAGCGGCCTATGCAGACATGACTGACGCCGAGTACGTGCTGCGATTTTTCGCACTCAAGAACAATTGGGAGAGTTTTTCGGGTAGCCTTTCGCGCTCCATGGATGAGTTCATGCTTCAAAACCACAGGCGTGACGAGACATTCAGGGAGGACATGCGCAATACTTTCCTCGAGGCACTTGATCTCTGCCGGCGGATCTGGGGGAAAAACGCTTATAGGCGACCCTCCGCCCCTGGTGTCTGGCGAGATCAAACCCTCGCGGGCATGTACGACGCTCAAATGGTGGGCGTATCAATGCTGTCGGATGAGCAGCGCATTAGCGCGGTCAGGAGATCCGTCGAGATTGCGGAACTAACTCAGCATGAATTCCTCTCGGATCCTCAATTCGAAAAATCCGTGCGCGTGGCAACAAACACACCTAGTAGCGTCGCATACAGGATTGGCAAGGTGCACGAGATCCTTCTTCGTGGGAGCAGTGCGTGAGTGTATCGAGAGCACGCGAATGCTTCGTGGCGCGAATGCATGCGCTTATTGACGCCTCTCAAGAAGGCGCGCTGATTCCCCAAGGCCCGATCTCAGGGGACCGCGACCCATCCCGGTTGATGCGGAATGGCCTTGCGGTCGTGGCTTATTCCTCATTCGAGGACTTTTTCGCCTCGCGCACCGGCGAGGTTCTGGACGCTTTCGACGCAACTAGGGTTTCCTTTGATCAGCTACCGGAAAAGTTGAAGGAAGCGGCGACTGTCGGGGCGGTGAGAGCACTCGGCTTTCGTATGAATTTTGAGCCAGACGCTTCGACGAAGCGAGCGTATGTCCAGCGCCATACCGCACTCATCACGACTACAGGGACATCCGGATACAAGTTCTCCCCGCTATCCTTCATGCCTTCTTCGTCCAATTTGAGCGACGAAGATATTGAGCGCTGTCTGAAAGCGCTGCTGGTAGAGGGTCCATGGGTGGAATTGGAGAAAATAACATCTCGGATCGGATACGGTGTTGTTGGCTTGAGGCAGCGACTCAAGCAATTGGCGGCGCAGCGCCATGAGGCAGCTCACGCGGCACACGCAGATATTAGTGTGGCCGATCTGCGTCAATTTCCGCACGACCTCTTGGCGATAGCGGCTGCATTTGATGCCGTTTTTTCGCGTGCGGTTGATGAGATTCTTAGCAGAGGGCCATTGTCAAACTCCCAGGCGAAGATATCGGCAATCGCCGACAGTCTAGACCTATCGTTTATTGATTATGACGGAAAAATCTACAGTGAGAGATCTGAGGGTAAGGATCGAGCCCGTAAAAGATATGATTCGCTAGAGGGCGCTTGGAGAGGTGCCATAGGTCGGTCTGCGTCGGGGAAATCGCTTCTCGTGTATCGAGACGGACAACAGCGTCCCTTGGACTGGAGGATGGGCTGAGTTGCGGCCGGTAGATTATCGAGAAAGTGGCGTTACCCCATCTATCGGGTACCGGGTCATCTCCTATGGGCGCTTCCCTCTGCCGTGCGCCTGAGAAGAATTACGCAGCTGGCGAGAAGAGAATGTCCGAGCGGGGACGTAACTCGTCCGCCGGCTAGGCACCAGGTCGGTGTAGCGGCTTTGGGGTGGCGCTGCTTTGGCGCGAGTGATCATGGCCCCGTAAGCTTCCGGCGCGTCGGGCAGTCTGTGGACCTGCCCGGTAAAGCACGACGTTGGGGCCATGATCTGCGAGGCTCGCGCCAAAGTGGCTCCGTAAAGCCGTGGAGCCGACCGCCCCAGCCACGACGTACCCCTTCTCTGACGCAAGGCGGCTGATTGCTCTGAGCGCGGCACGGGCGCCGGTCGGGTTGGAGCGGGGCGGAGACAGGAGCGCAGGCCCGGCCGGGGGCCGGGCCGCGCGCGGAGGTCGTTGTCTGGAAGCTCAGTGTCAACCGCTCGGCGAAGAAGCCTACCCATCTCGTCCGATGGTCTGTGGACGGTCAGCCATTCCACGAGTCCTATAAGACCAAGGCGCTGGCCGACCGTTGCCGATCTCAGCTTCTCAGGGCGGCGGACAAGGGCGAGCCGTTCGACACTGTGACCGGCCTGCCCGATTCGCTGCGCGGTGGCAAAGCTGCCGTGTCATTCCTGGATCTGGCGGTGAAGTACGTGGATGCCCGGTGGGCAGAGGCGTCGGCCAAGCAACGGGACAGCGTGACGGACGCACTGGCGACGGTCGTTCCCGTCCTGGTCAAACCGGGACGGGGGCGGCCTGGTCCTGATGTTCTGCGGCGGGCGCTGCGCTCGTATGTCCTGCCGGTCCCTCGCCGAGAGCGGGAGCGGCCGGAGGAGATCGCGGCGGCGGTGAAGTGGATCGAGAAGGCGTCGCTGCCGGTGGCGGAGCTGCAAGAGATCACCCGGGTGCATGACCTGATCGACGCGCTGGGCCGGAGGCTGGACGGCAAGCCTGCGGCGACGCAGACGTACCGGCGGCGGCGTGCCGTGGTCTTCAACGTTCTCGAATATGCCGTGGAGCTGGAGCACCTGCCCTCCAACCCGCTGAGCCGGGTCCGGCGCAAGCGGGGCAAGCGGGCGCTGCAGGAGGTCGACCGCCGGGTGGTGGTCAATCCTCGGCAGGCTCGGGAGCTGCTGACCGCACTCACGTATGTGGGTGGCTATGAGCGGGCGAGTGGCCGGAGGCTGCGGGCGTTCTTCGGGTGCCTGTACTACGCGGCCATGCGGCCGGGGGAGGCCCTTGGCCTTCGACGCTCCGACTGCACGCTTCCGCCGTCGGGTTGGGGCCGTATCGAGCTGGCGGAGACCCGGCCCACTGCTGGGAAGGCGTGGACGGACTCTGGTGAAGCACACGACCGGCGGGGCCTGAAGCAGCGGGCCCATGGTGAGGTGCGCATTGTGCCGATTCCGCCTCCGCTGGTGCGGCTGCTACGCGAGCACCTGGCGGAGTTCGGCGCGGCGAAGGACGGCCGGCTGTTCGCCAGTGAGCGGGGCAACGTGATCGCTGCGTCGTCGTACTCGCGGGCGTGGAAGCAAGCTCGGGAGCTCGCCTTCGTCCCCGATCAGGTGTCCTCCGTCCTGGCCTTCCGGCCGTACGACCTTCGGCATGCGGGAGTCTCCCAGTGGCTCAACTCAGGCGTTCCGGCGCCGGAGGTCGCCGCTCGGGCAGGCCACTCGGTGGACGTCCTTCTGAAGATCTACGCGAAATGCATCGATGGCCAGGAGCAGGAGATGAACAACCGGATCATGCAGGGGCTTGGGGAGGACTCAGCAGACTGACCAGAACGACCTGATCAAATACGGGAGCCCCGGACTGCGAGTGGTCTGGGGCTCCGGTCTGTCGCCCTCCTGGGCTGTACGGCCGGAGAATGATCTAGCCAGGTCCGATTGAGGAGACAAACATGGCCCCCGAGCCCATGACCACGCCTGCAGAGACCCGCGTTCGATTGGAGGACGGGAGCTCTGCCGTTCTTACGCTCGCGGACGTCGCTGTCGCTGCCCTGCATACGCCTGAAGACGAGAAGTACGACGTGCTCGCGGTGGTTGGGGGCAAGAACGTCCCCGCGCTGGTGCTCGCGCGGAATGCGCTGAAGGGTCGGAATCCGGCGAACACAAACGTTGCCGAGATGGCTCTGCGTGATCTTGGGTTCAGCATCCTGGTGCGGCGCCGGTTCGACAACGCTACCGGTGAGCCGGTGCGGCTGACCCGTGAGCAGATCAACAACTCTTCGGTCTGACCTCGAACGACGTCTCCGCCGTAATCGACATGTCGGAGCCCTGGGCCCCGAGTGGTCCGGGGCTCCGCCCCGTGCACAGGTGGTCCACACGGCTACGCTCAGAGAATCGCGAAACACCCTCTGACCTGCCGAGAAGCCTGTCAAGATCATTACGTCGCCATTACGTGATCACTGGCAAACGGTTGCTTCCGGTGGCATCCGCCTGCGCATACGACAAGACCCCGCACTCAGCGAACACGCTGATGGCGGGGTCTTTAGGCACTTCCTGCGAAGTGCCCCCGGCAGGATTCGAACCTGCGCACACGGCTCCGGAGGCCGTTGCTCTATCCCCTGAGCTACGGGGGCGTGTCGGTTGCGGAGCTCTTCGCTCGCGGCGACGGGTAGAACACTATCAGGTCGGGCGGGGTGATCAGGAACCCGTTTCCGGGGGTCGGGCAGGGTGGGCCGGGGCGGGTCCCCTGTACGGGGTGGAAGTGGGGAAAACCCGGACGCGGTGGCCGGTCCGGACCTACTCTCGAGTTGTGCCAGGCGCCTCGGGTCGGGTGCTTGTTGTGGACGACAACAAGGTCATCCGGCAGCTGATCAGGGTCAACCTCGAGCTGGAAGGTCTCGAGGTCGTGACCGCGGCCGATGGTGCCGAGTGTCTGGATGTGGTGCACCAGGTGCGGCCCGATGTCGTGACCCTCGACGTCGTCATGCCCCGGCTGGACGGCCTGCGCACCGCCGCCCGGCTCCGCGCCGATCCCCGTACGCATCATCTGCCCGTCGCCATCATCAGCGCCTGCACGCAGTACGAGGTCGACACCGGCCTCGACGTCGGCGTGGACGCCTTCCTCGCCAAGCCCTTCGAGCCTGCCGAGCTCGTACGACTCGTCAAGCACCTCATCGAGCGCGGGGGCGGGGGCGGCGGGGGAGATGAGCGCGGGGGAGGACAGGGAGGGCACCGCGGCGGGGGCGGTGGCGGGGGTGGTGGCAGTGACGGAGATGGTGAGGGGGGCGGGGGAGGGGACGGTGTCGATGGAGACGCGGGGGACGGCAGGGTTCCCGGGGGCTTCGGCGACGGGATCTCCGATGGCGTACCGGGTGGGATTTCGTCCGGTGGGTAATTCGTCCGGTGGGTGAGTGGCCGGGTACCGGATCCGTCGGGAGTCCTTGCCCATCGGAACGCCGTCCCATAGTAAGAACCACCTCGCCTCCCCAGCCCCTTCCTCCCCTACGCTTGTCCCGTGACCCCCGTCGAGTTGTCCCGCACCGTGCTGCACGCGGTGCGCTGTGCTGTCGACGACGGGGAGCTGAGTGTGGCCGTGCCCGATCGGGTCGTGGTGACCGAGCCGGGGCCCGGGGGGTGCGGGGACTTCGCCACCAACGTCGCCCTGCAGCTCGCCCGGCCGGCCGGGCAGCCCCCGCGGCGGGTCGCCGAGATTCTGCGGCCCCGGCTCATCGGTGCCGATGGCATCCGGGACGTCGTCGTGACCGGGCCGGGGTTTCTCAACATCCGGCTCGACGAGCGGGCCGACCTCGTCGCCGGGCTCGTCCGGGAGATCCGGGACCGTGGTGCCGCCTACGGGCACGGGGACGCCCTCGCCGGGCAGGTCGTCGCGCTGCGGGTGCCGTACGAGCTGCGGGCCGAGGTCGTCGCGGACGCCGTCGTGCGGATCGTCGCCACGCAGGGCGGGCGTGCCACCGTCGAGCACGGTGAGCCCGTGAATCTGCGGCCCGTGCCCGCGCCGGAGGATCCCGCGCCGCTGGGCCACGACGCCTCCCAGTGGGCCCTGCTGCATCCCGCCCCGCACGACCGGCCCCGGATCACCGCCGATCATCTGATCCAGCGGGAGAGCAATCCGCTGTTCCGGGTGCGGTACGCCCATGCCCGTATCCGGTCCCTCAGCCGCAACGCCGACCGCCTGGGCTTCGCCGCCGAGCCCGGCCCGCTCGACACCAGCCCCTTCGGCGACGCCCCCCTGCCCAACGCCCGCCAGGACCACACCCCCTCGGCCACCCCCGCCGAGGCCGACGGCAACCGCACCCCGCGCGACCTCCTCACCCCCCTGGCCGACCACCCCCGCATCCTCACCGCGGCCGCCACCCACCGTGCCCCGGACCGGCTTGCCCGGCATCTCGTCACCGTCGCCGATGCCGTGCTGCCCTTCCTGCCCTCCGTGTTGCCCTGCGGCGAGGAGAAACCCTCGGCCGCCCACCGCGCCCGGCTCGCCCTCGCCGAAGCCGCCGGGACGGTGCTGGCCGGTGGCCTGTCCCTGCTCGGCATCGACGCACCCGAACACCTCTGAGGCCTCTCGCGAGAGATGCCCGGAGAGAGACAGAGAGTCTGAGAGTCACCGTCATGAGCCGTTCCGCCCATCCCGCCGGGCCCCGCCACGCCGACGTGCTGCCCGAGGGGCACTACTCCGCGCCGCCCGCCGACCTCAACGTCCTCGACCACAAGGTGTGGGCCCAGACCGTCGGGCGCAACGCCGACGGGGTCGTCACCGTCGGCGGCATGGATGTGAAGACCCTCGCCGAAGAGCACGGCACCCCCGCCTACATCCTCGACGAGGCCGACTTCCGGGCACGCGCGCGTGCGTGGCGTACCGCCTTCGGGGCCGACGCCGACGTGTTCTACGCCGGAAAGGCGTTCCTGTCCCGGGCCGTCGTGCGGTGGCTCCATGAGGAAGGGCTCAACCTCGACGTGTGCTCCGGGGGTGAGCTGGCCACCGCCCTGTCCGCCGGTATGCCGGCCGAGCGCATCGCCTTCCACGGCAACAACAAGTCCGTGGAAGAGATCGAACGGGCCATCCGCGCCGGTGTCGGGCGGATCGTGCTCGACTCCTTCCAGGAGATCGTGCGCGTCGCCCACATCGCGCAGTCCCTGGGCAAGCGGCAGAAGGTCCAGATTCGGATCACCGTCGGGGTCGAGGCCCATACGCACGAGTTCATCGCCACCGCCCATGAGGACCAGAAGTTCGGGATCCCGCTGGCCGGGGGGCAGGCCGCGGAGGCCGTGCGGCGGGCGCTGCAGCTCGACGGGCTCGAGCTGATCGGGATCCACTCGCACATCGGGTCGCAGATCTTCGACATGTCCGGCTTCGAGGTCGCCGCCCATCGTGTCGTCGGGCTGCTGAAGGACATCCGCGACGAGCATGGCGTCGAGCTGCCCGAGATCGACCTGGGAGGCGGGCTCGGCATCGCCTACACCAGCGACGACGACCCCCGCGAGCCCCACGAGATCGCCAAGGCGCTCACCGAGATCGTCACGCGCGAGTGCGAGGCCGCCCGGCTGCGCACCCCGCGCATCTCCGTCGAGCCCGGGCGCGCCATCGTCGGGCCGACGGCCTTCACGCTCTACGAGGTCGGCACCGTCAAGCCGCTGGACGGGCTGCGGACGTACGTGTCCGTCGACGGCGGTATGTCCGACAACATCCGCACCGCCCTGTACGACGCCGAGTACAGCGTCGCCCTCGTGTCCCGGACCTCCAGTGCTGAGCCCATGCTCGCCCGCGTCGTCGGCAAGCACTGCGAGAGCGGGGACATCGTGGTCAGGGACGCGTTCCTGCCGGCCGACCTGGCGCCGGGGGATCTCATCGCCGTACCGGCCACCGGTGCGTACTGCCGGTCCATGGCCAGCAACTACAACCATGTGCTGCGGCCGCCGGTCGTCGCGGTGAAGGACGGCGAGGCGCGGGTGATCGTGCGGCGCGAGACGGAGGAGGACCTCCTGCGTCTCGACGTCGGCTAGCCCACCGACGGGGCTGGAAGATCTCCGGTCTTCCGGCCCCGTGCCCATGAAATACATGTCTCACGATCCGGACGAAGGGTAGAAACTCCCGTCCGGTGAGTGAGACTGGTCCAACCGTAGACGGTATGAGGAAACGAGGTCGGATGATGCGTACGCGTCCGCTGAAGGTGGCGCTGCTGGGCTGTGGGGTTGTCGGCTCAGAGGTGGCGCGCATCATGACGACGCACGCCGACGACCTCGCCGCCAGGATCGGCGCTCCCGTGGAGCTGGCGGGGGTCGCCGTACGGCGGCCGTCCAAGGTCCGCGAGGGCATCGACCCCGGCCTCGTCACCACCGACGCCACCGCCCTCGTCAAACGCGGGGACATCGATGTGGTGGTGGAGGTCATCGGGGGTATCGAGCCCGCCCGGACGCTCATCACCACCGCCTTCGAGCACGGGGCCTCCGTCGTCTCCGCCAACAAGGCCCTGCTCGCCCAGGACGGGGCCGCCCTGCACGCCGCCGCCGAGGAGCACGGCCGGGACCTCTACTACGAGGCCGCCGTGGCCGGCGCCATCCCGCTGATCCGCCCGCTGCGCGAGTCCCTGGCCGGCGACAAGATCAACCGGGTGATGGGGATCGTCAACGGCACGACCAACTTCATCCTCGACAAGATGGACTCCACGGGCGCCGGGTACCAGGAGGCGCTCGACGAGGCCACCGCGCTCGGGTACGCGGAGGCCGACCCGACCGCCGACGTCGAGGGCTTCGACGCCGCCGCCAAGGCCGCCATCCTCGCCGGGATCGCCTTCCACACGCGCGTGCGCCTCGACGACGTCTACCGCGAGGGCATGACCGAGGTCACCGCCGCCGACTTCCGCTCGGCGAAGGAGATGGGCTGCACCATCAAGCTGCTGGCCATCTGCGAGCGCTCGAAGGACGGGGCGTCCGTCACCGCGCGCGTGCATCCCGCCATGATTCCGCTGACCCACCCGCTCGCCTCCGTGCGCGGCGCGTACAACGCCGTCTTCGTGGAGAGCGATGCCGCCGGGCAGCTGATGTTCTACGGCCCCGGCGCCGGCGGTTCCCCGACCGCCTCCGCCGTGCTCGGCGACCTCGTCGCCGTGTGCCGCAACCGGCGGGGCGGCGCGACGGGCCCCGGTGAGTCGGCGTACGCCGCCCTGCCCGTCTCGCCCATGGGCGAGGTCGTCACGCGCTACCACATCAGCCTCGACGTCGCGGACAAACCTGGTGTTCTCGCCCAGGTCGCGACCGTGTTCGCCGAGCACGGGGTGTCGATCGATACGGTGCGCCAGCAGGGCAAGGACGGCGAGGCCTCCCTCGTCGTCGTCACTCACCGTGCGTCCGACGCCTCCCTCACCGGGACCGTCGAGGCGCTGCGCAAGCTCGACACCGTGCGGGGTGTCGCCAGCATCATGCGGGTTGAAGGAGAGTAACCAGCAATGACCCACCAGTGGCGCGGAATCATCGAGGAGTACCGGGACCGGCTGCCGGTATCCGACAGCACGCCGGTCGTGACGCTCCGCGAGGGCGGCACGCCCCTCGTGCCCGCGCAGGTGCTCTCCGAGCGCACGGGCTGCGAGGTCCACCTGAAGGTGGAGGGCGCCAACCCCACCGGGTCCTTCAAGGACCGCGGCATGACCATGGCCATCTCCAAGGCGAAGGAGGAGGGGGCCAAGGCCGTCATCTGCGCCTCCACCGGCAACACCTCGGCCTCCGCCGCCGCTTACGCCGTGCGGGCCGGCATGGTTTCGGCCGTTCTCGTCCCGCAGGGCAAGATCGCCCTCGGCAAGATGGGCCAGGCCCTCGTGCACGGCGCGAAGATCCTCCAGGTCGACGGCAACTTCGACGACTGCCTCACCCTCGCGCGCTCGCTGAGCGAGAACTACCCGGTGGCGCTGGTCAATTCGGTCAACCCGGTGCGTATCGAGGGCCAGAAGACGGCCTCCTTCGAGATCGTGGACATGCTCGGGGACGCCCCCGACATCCACGTCCTGCCGGTGGGCAACGCGGGCAACATCACCGCCTACTGGAAGGGCTACAAGGAGTACGCCGCCGACGGGATCGCCACGAAGACCCCGCGCATGTGGGGCTTCCAGGCCTCCGGCAGCGCGCCGATCGTGCGCGGCGAGGTGGTCAAGGACCCGTCGACCATCGCCACCGCCATCCGCATCGGCAACCCCGCCTCCTGGCAATACGCCCTCGCCGCGCGCGACGAGTCGGGCGGCGCCATCGACGAGGTGACGGACCGTGAAATCCTGCGCGCCTACCGCCTGTTGGCCGCGCAGGAGGGCGTCTTCGTGGAGCCCGCCTCCGCGGCCTCCGTGGCCGGTCTGCTCAAGGCCGCCGAGCAGGGCAAGGTCGACCCGGGGCAGCGCATCGTGTGCACCGTCACGGGCAACGGCCTGAAGGACCCCGACTGGGCGGTCGCCGGAGCCCCGCAGCCGGTCACCGTCCCGGTCGACGCGACGGCCGCCGCCGAGCGCCTCGGCCTGGCCTGAACCCCGGAAAACCCTGACAGGGTGCACAGGGGGCTTACGACACGCATCGTGCGCCTCCTGTGCGCCCTATGTCGCCACAGAACCTTCCTTCGATAGGCTGTACTGAACCCGCCCGCTGCATATGCCTGGCATATGGCTGCGCATATGGGCGACGCCGCGCCGTCTGCGCGGCCGGAGGGTCTCCACGTACGTATCGAATGTCTTCGACAGTCACGCAGCTCAAGGAGAGTCAACGAGCGATGGCCGGTCCAGCGTTCCGCGCCGCCGCCGTCCGGGTGCGCGTTCCCGCCACCAGCGCCAACCTCGGCCCGGGCTTCGACGCCCTCGGCCTCGCGCTGGGGCTCTACGACGACGTGGTCGTCCGGGTGGCCGACTCCGGGCTGCACATCGACATCGCGGGGGAGGGCAGCGAGACCCTTCCGCGTGACGAGTCTCACCTTCTCGTCCGCTCCCTGCGCACCGCCTTCGACCTGCTGGGCGGTCAGCCCCGCGGCCTGGAGATCGTCTGCGCCAACCGCATCCCGCACGGCCGCGGCCTCGGCTCCTCCTCCGCCGCCATCTGCGCCGGCATCGTCGCCGCCCGCGCGGTGACCATAGGCGGCGAGGCCCGCCTCGACGACGCGGCGCTGCTGGAGCTGGCCACCGAGATCGAGGGCCACCCGGACAACGTGGCCGCGTGTCTGCTCGGCGGCTTCACCCTGTCCTGGATGGAGGCCGGCGCCGCCCGGGCGATCAGGATGGAGCCCGTCGATTCCATCGTTCCGGTGGTTTTCGTGCCCGGAAAGCCGGTCCTGACCGAGACCGCGCGCGGCCTGCTCCCGCGCACCGTGCCGCACGTCGACGCCGCCGTCAACGCGGGCCGTGCCGCCCTGCTCGTCGAGGCCCTCACCCGGCGCCCCGAGCTGCTGCTGCCCGCCACCGAGGACCGCCTCCACCAGGAGTACCGCGCCCCGGCCATGCCGGAGAGCGCCGCGCTGGTGGAGCGGCTGCGCGCCGACGGCATCCCGGCCGTCATCTCGGGCGCCGGGCCCACCGTCATGGCGCTGGCCGACGCCGAGAGCGCCGACAAGGTGGCCCACCTCGCGGGTGCGGGCTGGGCCGCGAACCGGCTGGACCTCGATGTCCAGGGAGCGAGCGTGCTGCCGCTTGCGACCTGACACACGGTTGCCGGATTTGGAGAGGGGGAATGTTTGTTGGATCCGGTAGTGTTAACCTCAAGTCTGCACCCGACCCCACCATGGCGAGGTGCCTCGTGTCCCAGTCCGGGACAGACATTCTTCCGGGAGCCCCCCACGCCACTCCGTGTTCCGTACGCCGTACCTGGGCAGTACGTCGTATGCGGGCACTGAGCGGGCCGCCGGGCACGCTCCGGAATCGGTGCTACCACGCCACGTGACACTCGGTGCCACGGCTCGCGGAAGCGCCAATCACCGCACATTTCCTCCGCCGCTTTGGCGGACCACCGCCCCGGCACGGTTCACGGAAGACAGGACCGTAGCCGGACAGCACAACCGGTCGCCGAGCCAGACAGGCCGACGTCCGCTCCAGGGAAGGACCCTTCGTGAGCGACACCACCGATCTGATGGGCGCACGTGTCGAGGAGACCGCTGCCGCGCCCGCCACGGACGCCTCCGCGCCTGCCACCGGTGCCGGCTCCCGGCGGCGCCGCGGTACCGGCCTCGAGGGCATGGTGCTGGCCGAGCTGCAGCAGGTCGCCTCGGGCCTCGGCATCAGGGGCACCGCGCGGATGCGCAAGAGCCAGCTGATCGAGGTCATCAAGGAGGCGCAGGCCGCCGGGGGTGCCGCCCCCAAGGCCGAGACCGCCGCCGAGGCCAAGCCGAAGCGCCGCGCCACCTCCAAGGCCCGTACCGGCGAGGACGCCGAGAAGAAGGCGGAGGCCAAGACCGAGGCCCCCGCCGAGAAGGCCGTGGCCCAGCAGCAGATCGAGATCCCGGGCCAGCCGGCCTCCGACGACGCCCCGACCGAGCGCCGATCGCCGAGGAGTGCGGCCCGCTCCGGCCGGTCGTGGAGTCGCTGCTGCGCCAGGACCCCACCGAGCGTCTGGACTTCGAGGAGCTGAACGGCTGGCTGCGCTCGCTGGTGCGCTCCGCGCCCGAGCCGGACGCCGGCACCCACGTCGTACCCGTGCCGCCCGCCGACCCGAGCAGGTTGCCGATCGTCCGGCGCCGCGGCGAGCTGGTGCGGCTGCGGCGACGGCGCGCCGAACCGCCGGAGGTCCATCCGCACGGCCGGCACAAGCGCGCCCGGGTCCGGGAGGAGGTTCGTTCGCCGCGCAGTCTCGGCCGCACCCTGCTTCTGCTGATCCTGCTCCTGCTGGCCGGCGCGATCGCGTACGCGATGCTGTTCATGCCCAGACAGGGCGAGAGCGGCGCCGCGGGCAGTCCGGACCGCACGGGCAGCGCCGGGGAGGCAGGTCCCGCGCCCTCGTCCACACAGCAGCCCCCCTCGCCACAGGGCGGCAGCTCCTCCGCGTCCGCGCCCGCCACCCAGACCCAGCCCCAGACCGGCGGCGATCCGTCCGTCGCCGACGGCTTCGCCCTGCGTACCGACCCCGAGGGTTTCAAGATCGCCGTGGCCACGGGCTGGGACCGCACCCCGAAGAACGGCAGCGGCCAGGTGGTGTACGCGCACGGGAACTTCGAGCTGGTCGTCGTACCCGGACGGGACAGCGCCTCGACCTACGGCAGTGACCCGATGACCTACCAGCGGGACAAGGAGAGCGAGCTCCAGCCGTACCGCGACTCCAGCTGGGCCACGGCCACCGGACTGAGAACCATCGAGGTGGGCGGGCGGACCATGGCCGAGGGGCAGTTCACCTGGACCGACGGCCAGGGCCGCGACCTGTTCGTGCGCAACATGGCGATCCTGCTGAACGGCCGCTACCACATCATCCAGGTCCGCGGCCCGGAGTCCGAGCGCGACGCGGTGACCCGGTTCTACGACCAGGCCACGGCGACGTACCGCTACACCGGTTGAGCGCCCTGTATACCGGTTGGCCGATCCCGGCCGGTTCGGGCGGCGGCAACCGTCACAGTGCTGTCACCTTGCTACCCCCCTGGTTCCCTGTTGGTTGACCGGTCCTTAGTCTGACCCTGTCAAGAGCATTGCGGGGCAACGTGAATCAGATGCAGGGCCTGCTCATAGCGGGCCGCTACCGGCTCGCCGATTCCATCGGCAGCGGAGGCATGGGCCGGGTGTGGCGCGCCCACGACGAGGTGCTGCACCGGACGGTCGCCGTCAAGGAGTTGACCGCCGCGCTCTACGTCTCCGACAGCGACCGGACCGTGCTGCTCGCCCGTACCCGGGCCGAGGCCCGCGCCGCCGCGCGGATCAACCACTCCGCCGTCGTCACCGTGCACGACGTCCTCGAACACGACGGCCGCCCGTGGATCGTCATGGAGCTGGTCGAGGGCAACTCGCTGGCCGACGAGGTCAAGGAGCGGGGGCGGGTGGAGCCCAGGGAGGCCGCCCGTATCGGGCTGTGGGTGCTGCGGGCGCTGCGCGCCGCGCACTCCGCCGGTGTGCTGCACCGGGACGTCAAGCCCGGCAACGTCCTCCTCGGCCGGGACGGCCGGGTCCTGCTCACGGACTTCGGCATCGCGCAGATAGAGGGCGACTCCACCATCACCCGCACGGGAGAGGTCGTCGGCTCGGTCGACTATCTCGCGCCCGAGCGGGTGCGGGGCCACGACCCGGGCCCGGCCTCGGACCTGTGGGCGCTCGGCGCCACGCTGTACACGGCGGTCGAGGGCCGTTCGCCGTTCCGCCGTACCTCACCGCTGAGCACCATGCAGGCGGTCGTGGAGGAGGAGGTCGACGAGCCGCGCCACGCCGGTGCGCTCGGCCCCGTCATAGCCGCCCTGCTGCGCAAGGAACCGGAGCGCCGGCCGAGCGCGGAGGAGGCGGAGCAGATGCTCGCCGAGGCGGTGGAGGGCCGCCGCCCGCACACGGCCCAGGCGTTCATCCCGACCCAGGGCTCGGGCCTGCACACCGGCGGGACGGGCAACCCGTCCCGATCGGGTTACGGCCCCACCGGGACCACCCGGGGCTATGGCCCCACCGCCCACGCCTCCGGTCACGAGCCCGGCGGGAACCTCCCCGGCTTCGACCCCTCAGGAACCGCCTCGGCCTCCGCGTCCGGCCACGGCCCCGCGGTGCCGGGCGGCCCGGGCCGTTCCATGACCGGACCGACGGCCGTGGCGCCCGCGCCGCCAGGCCCGGCCCCCGTACGGCCCCGGCCCCGCCGTCGGCTGCGCACCCTCGTCCTGGTCATCGCCGTCGCGGCGGTGCTCGGCGGTGGCGCGGCCGTGGCCTTCCAGGAGTGGGGCGGCGGCTCGGCGCGGAACACCGGGTCGAGCGGTGGCGCGGGCCCGGCCACGACCTCGCCCTCGGCGAGCGGCAGCGCCGCGCCGGGTCCCGACGGCACCGTGCCCGCCAGCTGGCAGGTCCAGCATGACCCGCTCGGTTTCAGCCTCTCCCTGCCCAAAGGCTGGAAGCGGACGGTGTACGAGCTCAGCAGCGGCCTCAAACAGATCGACTACAGCCCCGACGGCGGCTACCACTTCGTCCGCATCGCCATCAACAGCTCGCCCGACTTCGCCGACGCCCACCAGCACCAGGTGGATCTGGAACAGCAGTTGCAGCGACTGGTCGACTACAAGCGTGTGGCCCTGAAACCGAACATCTACCGCGACCGCAGCGGTTCGCTGTGGGAGTACACCTGGACCGCGCTGAAGAAGGACCCGCCGCACATCGCCGGTCCGCGCCACGCGATCGAGGAGACGTACTACGCGCGTTCCGGCACCGAGTACGCCATCTACATGTCCACGCCGGAACAGGACTGGGCGAGGACCAGCAAGCAGTTCAAGTGGGTGCTGCAGGGCTGGCAGGAGCCGGCCGCCGGCTGACGTGACCGAGGCGGCCGTACGACGCCGTACGACCACTGAACGGCCGAAAATGGCTGGTCGATCGGCCCTGCTTGGCCGATCGGCGCCCCGGAGCGGGCGGGTCCGGTGAGGCATGATGGGGCTCATGGGGACCGAGGGCGCCGACTTCCGGGTGATCGCGGGCCGTTACCGTCTGGAGGCACGCATCGGGCGCGGCGGCATGGGCGTCGTGTGGCGGGCCGTGGACCAGGTGCTGGGCCGGCGTGTCGCGGTCAAGGAACTCCTCCCGGACGACTCCCTCCCCGAGGGCGACGCGCGGCGCCGCCGGGACCGTACGTTCCGTGAGGCACGGGCGGTCGCCCAGCTGCGGCATCCGCACATCATCGTCGTGCACGACGTGGTGGAGCAGGACGAACGCCCCTACCTGGTCATGGAGTTGGTCGACGGAGGCTCGCTCGCCGACCGCATCTCCCGGCAGGGCCCGGTCGACGCCGACGAGGCCGCGCGGATCGGCGTCGCCCTGCTCGGCGCGGTCCGCACCGCGCACGAGGCCGGGGTGCTGCACCGCGACATCAAGCCCGCGAACGTGCTGATCGAGTCCGGCACCGGCCGGGTCGTGCTGACCGACTTCGGTATCGCGCAGGTCGAGGGCGCCACCACGCTCACCGAGACCGGCTCCTTCGTCGGCTCCCCCGAATACACCGCGCCGGAACGGATGTCGGGGCTGCGCACCGGCCCGGAGTCCGACCTGTGGTCGCTGGGCGCGCTGCTGTGCACGGTGCTCAGCGGGGAGTCGCCCTTCCGGCGCGACTCGATCGGCGGCATCCTGCACGCCGTGGTCGCCGCCGAGATCCGCCCACCCGCCGAGGCCGAGCCGCTGCTGCCGGTCGTACGGGGGCTGCTGGAACGCGACCCCGACCGGCGGCTCGGCGCGGCCGAGGCCGAGCAGATGCTGCGGACGTACCTGGAGACGGGCCGGACCCCGGAGGCACCGGACCCGTCCTCCGGCCCCACCGCCACCGGCCGCGCGCACCGGATCACCGGCGGCTGGACGCCGAGGCCCGGTACGGCGGGGAGTCGTACCGCGAAGTCCGGTACGGCGGGCGGCCGTACGGCGAGGTCCGGTGCGACGGGGGGACGTGCCGCGAAGCCGGGTACGCCGGAGGCCGCCGCGCCGTACTCGCCGACCCAGCCGGACCTTCCGCACAGCGGGCCGCAGCCGCCCGCCGCGGCCGGGCCGGCGCCGGAGCCCCGGGCCCGG
>NZ_JBEPBF010000061.1:0-56634 GCF_040298985.1 Streptomyces sp. NPDC001093
GGTGTGCAGGGCCGCGCACATCAGCGCCACGACCGCGCCGCCGGTGACCAGCGCCACCGCCACGCGCTGGGCCGCGTCCAGGGAGTGGCTGTCGGAGGAGCCGACCAGGGCCAGCAGCCCGGCGAGGCCCACGGTGGCCATGACCGCGCCGCGCCAGGCGGTCGTGCCGGCCCCGCGGCCGACGCACAGCGCCGCCATGGGCAGGGCGAAGACGATGGTCAGCGCGCCGAGCGGCTGCACGAGACTGAGCGGGCCGTAGGCCAGCGCCACCACGTGCAGCACGCCGCCGAGCCCGTTCAGCGCCATGGCCCCCCACCAGCCGGGCCGCCGCAGCGGCAGGTACGCGGTGCCGGGGGAGGCGAGCGCCACCTGCTCCTGCACGATCGCGCCGGCCGCGTAGGCGAGGGCGGACACGAACGACAGCAGCACGGACAAGGCGAGGGCGCTCATCGGCGTCTCCTGTGCGGGCGGCGGGGGCCCTGAGCCCGGCGCGACGTACGGTCGGCTTCCATGGCCAACACTCTGCCCGGTCGCACTCTTCCCGTCGTCGTACCTGAGCACGCAATGCCTCCTACTGCCGATGGAGTACACCCGTCGCGCGATCATCCTCGCGATGGGTGACGCGAGGCGGACACCCCGTGTCGGGCCCGGGGAACGCACCTGGTAGCAGTACTCGTTGTGGACCTCGACCCCGCTCTCGCCGCCCTCCGCCCGCTCGGCGGCTTCTTCGTCCTGCGTACGGTGCCCGGCCCGGCCGGAGCCGCCGCCGGACCGGATCCCGGCCAGCTGCCGACCCTCGCCGAGACCTACGGACGGGCGACGCCGGACGCGTTGGCGGTGCGGGTGGCCGTGGTCGCGGACCGGCTCGGCACCCGCGGGCCACGCGTGGCCGCCTCCATCGCCCAGCAGGGCCTGGCCGCCCGGCTGTGGTCGGCGGCCCTCGGCTGCGCCGCCCTGTACGGCCGGTTGCCCGACCTCGCCCCGCGCCTGCTGCGCTGGGACCCGCTCGCCTCCGCCCCCGACGACCTGTACCTGACCGAGCTGCGCCCGCGGCCCGGCGACGCCGCCGGCCTGGCCGCCGCCGTGCTGCACGGACACCTGGAACCCCTGACGGAGGCCCTGGGCGCCGGGTACGGCAGCGCGCCCGGACTGCTGTGGGGCAACGCGGGCTCCGCGCTCGCCGGGGCGGCCCGGCAACTGGACCGCTGGGCCCGCGCCCACGACCGTACCGACGTGGCCGACCGGGCCGGCGCCCTGACCGACGAACTCTTCGCCCACCCTCTCCTGCGCACCACCGGCGCCCGTACCGGCACCGCCTTCCGCCGCCGCAGCTGCTGCCTGTACTACCGGGTGCCCGGCGGCGGTGTCTGCGGCGACTGCTGCTTCATCCGGCCGCCGCGCTCTTCCCCAGGGGCCGCTTCTGGGTGACCATGAAAGGAACCTGCCGCTGGTACAAGGGGGTTGTCAGGTGCGTGTGGGACTGCTGACCCGGGAGTACCCCCCGGACGTGTACGGCGGCGCCGGTGTCCATGTGGAGTTCCTGGCCCGGGAGTTGGCCTCCCTGGTGGAGCTGGAGGTGCACTGCTGGGGCGAGGGCCGCGGCGTGGGCGTCGTACGCCACCGCCCCTGGTCCGCGCTCGACGGCTCCAACGACGCGCTGCGCACCTTCTCCGTGGACCTGTCCATCGCCGCCGCCCTCGAAGGCCGCGAACTCGTCCACTCCCACACCTGGTACGCGAACCTCGCCGGCCACTTCGCCAAGCTCCTGTACGGCGTCCCGCACGTGCTCACCGCCCACTCGCTGGAGCCGCTGCGGCCCTGGAAGGCCGAGCAACTGGCAGGCGGATACGCGCTGTCGAGCTGGGCCGAACGCACCGCCGTCGAGGCCGCCGACGCGGTGATCGCCGTGTCCGGCGCCATGCGCGAGGACATCCTGGCGTGCTACCCGGCGCTCGACCCGGCCCGCGTCCACGTCGTGCACAACGGCATCGACACCCACCTCTACCGGCCCGACCGCGGCACCGACGCCCTCACCCGGCACGGCATCGACCCCGCCCGCCCGTACGTCCTGTTCGTCGGCCGGATCACCCGCCAGAAGGGCGTGCCCCATCTGCTGCGCGCGGCACGGGACATCGACCCGGGCGTCCAGGTCGTGCTGTGCGCGGGCGCCCCCGACACCCCCGAGATCGACCGGGAGTTCCGCGAGCTGTTCGAGGAGCTGAGCCGCATGCGCGCGGGCGTGTTCTGGATCCCGCAGATGCTGCCGCGCCCCGAGGTGGTCCAACTCCTCACCCGCGCGGCCGTGTTCGTCTGCCCGTCGGTGTACGAGCCCCTCGGCATCGTCAACCTGGAGGCGATGGCCTGCGGCACCCCGGTCGTGGCCTCCCGGGTCGGGGGGATCCCGGAGGTCGTGGACGACGGCCGTACCGGTGTGCTGGTCGACGTGGACGAGGAGTTCGAGACGCGTCTCGCAGCTGCCCTGGAGGCCGTCCTCGGCGACCCGGAGGCGGCCCGGCGGATGGGCGAGGCCGGACGGGAGCGCGCGGCGCTGGAGTTCGGCTGGGACGCGGTGGCCCGGCGCACGGCCGCGCTGTACGAGGAGATCCTCAAGCAGGCTTAGTCCCGTCCGCTCGGGGCAGCCATGGTTCAACCAGGGTGAGGGGAGCGGCCATGCGTCGTGGAGGGCCTTCCGTACTCGGGATCGTACTGGCGGGCGGCGAGGGAAAGCGGCTGATGCCGCTGACCGCCGACCGCGCCAAACCAGCCGTCACCTTCGGCGGCACCTACCGTCTCGTCGACTTCGTCCTGTCCAACCTCGTCAACGCCGACGTGCTGCGCATCTGCGTGCTGACCCAGTACAAGTCGCACTCGCTGGACCGGCACATCACGACCACCTGGCGGATGTCCAGCCTGCTCGGCAACTACGTCACACCGGTCCCGGCCCAGCAGCGGCTCGGCCCGCGCTGGTACCTGGGCAGCGCCGACGCGATCCTGCAGTCGCTGAACCTGATCCACGACGAACAGCCCGAGTTCGTGGCCGTGTTCGGCGCCGACCACGTCTACCGCATGGATCCGCGGCAGATGCTCGCACAGCACATCGACGGCGGGGCCGGCGTGACGGTGGCCGGCATCCGGGTGCCGCGCGTGGAGTCCTCGTCCTTCGGGGTGATCACGCCGGGTTCGGACGGCCGTACGGTGCGGCGCTTCCTGGAGAAGCCCGCCGATCCGCCGGGCCTGGCCGACGACCCGGAGACCGTCTTCGCCTCGATGGGCAACTACATCTTCACCACCAAAGCCCTGATCGAGGCGCTGCACCGGGACGCCGAGGACGAACAGTCGGTGCACGACATGGGCGGCTCGATCCTGCCCCAGCTCACCGTGCGCGGCGAGGCCCAGCTGTACGACTTCGGCGAGAACCACGTGCCCGGCGAGACCACCCGTGACCAGGGCTACTGGCGGGACGTGGGCACGCTGGACGCCTACTACGAGGCGCACATGGACCTCATCGCCGAGCGGCCCGCGTTCAACCTCTACAACCGCCAGTGGCCCATCTACACCCACTCGGGCCAGCTCTCCCCGGCCCGCTTCAACGCGGGCGGCATCGCGAGCGAGTCCATCGTCAGCGCGGGCTGTCTGATCCGCGGTCAGGTGACCAGGTCGGTCCTCTCCCCGGGCGTACGGGTCGACCCGGGCGCGGTGGTCCAGGGCTCGGTGCTGCACGACAACGTGCGCATAGGCCGGGGCGCGGTGGTGCGCGGCGCCGTCCTCGACAAGAACGTCGAGGTCCCGCCCGGCGCGACCATCGGCGTCAACCCGGAACGGGACGCCGAGCTGTACACCGTGTCCAAGGGCGGGGTGATCGCCCTGGGGAAGGGACAGCGGGTGCCCTAGGGACAGGGTCCGCGGCATGCGATGCGCCATATGCGGGTCCGGCCGGCTGAGACCGGTCGGTGAGCTCATCTCGGGGGAGAGGTCGTTCCAGCGGCTGCGGCTGAGGTTTTGCCGGCCGGGATTCCTCAAGTCCCGGCCGGTGTTCGTGGCTTCCCTCGGGCGCGCCTGCCGCGACTGCGGAGCCCTGTTCCCCTTTCTCACGGAGTACGACCGGCGGGAACTGGATGCCGCGGCCGACGACCTGATCGAGGTCGAGGACGTCGTCCCGGAACCACACGCCTGGGACCCGCCCCGCAGTGCGGGTCAGGGCCGGACGCATGTCCGATGCCGCCGCACGCGTGTTCCGGTCCGCGATCCGCCCCGATCCGCCCGCCGTTCCCGCTCTGCCGGCCGACGAGGAGAGTGCCGTGGACCCGGCGGCCGTCGCCGGAGCCGGCACCGGCACGGTCATGGGCTTTCCGCAGGCGACCTGCGTCCCGGAGCCCGGCCGGACGCTGATGGAGCGGGCCGTGCAGCGGGCACGCGCGTGAAGCGTGCACACTTGTTCGGCTCACCAGCGACAGGAGCCGTGCGGACACGCACCGCTGCGACGCCGCGCTCGGCTTCGCCCGCAGCCACGAGGGATTCCCGCAGGCACTCTGACGAACCGTCATCATCCCGCCGATGCCGGGTGCGACGCGTTTGATCCGATAGCCGTACCTTGCCCGGATCTGAGTCGTTCGACCTTCAGGATTCAGACATCGATGTCGAACCTGCGGAGGTCATGCGACATGAGAGGGACCCGGCGCACGCGGCTGTGCCTGGCCGGGGTGATGGCAGCGTCCGCGCTGATCGCCACCCCCGCCGCACGGGCCGCCGAGCGGACCGACGGCCACCTCACCGATCTGGTCAACCCGTTCATCGGGAGCCAGGACGAGGGCAACACCTTTCCCGGCGCGGCCGTGCCCTTCGGCATGGTGCAGTTCTCTCCGGACACCGGGCACAACACCGGCTACGACTACACGCAGAACCGCATCCGCGGCTTCTCCCTGGTCCATCTCTCGGGCGTCGGCTGCCGCATCGGCGGCGACCTGCCCGTGCTGCCCACCACCGGCGAGGTCACGCAGACGGACTACACCCGGTACGCGGCCGGCTTCTCGCACCGGGACGAGACGGCGAGCCCCGGCTACTACCGGGTCGGTCTCTCCTCGGGCATCCGTGCCGAGCTGACCGCGACCGAGCGCACCGGCGTGCAGCGCTACACCTTCCCGGTCACCGACAAGGCCAACGTCCTGCTGAACGCGGCCCAGTCGCTGCACAAGGGGGTCTCCAGCTCCGTCGAGATCCTCGACGACCACACGGTGCGCACCGAGATCACCGGGCACGGCTTCTGCCGGGACACCGGCCCCTACACGGTCCACACGATCACCCGCTTCAGCCGGCCCTTCACCGCGTACGGCACCTGGGACGGCGGGACGCTCACCCCGGGCTCGCGCCGCGGACCCGGCGGCGCCTATGTCCGCTTCGACACCACCAAGGACCGTACGGTCGTCGCCACCACGGCCCTGTCGTACGTCGACGCGCGCGGCGCCGCCGGCAATCTGGCCGCCGAGGGCGGCCGGTCCTTCGACACGGTGCGCGAGCGGGCCCGCGAGGACTGGGAGAGGCGGCTCGCCGCCGTCCGCGTCCAGGGCGGCACGCGTACGCTGCGCCGGACCTTCTACTCCTCGCTGTACCGGTCCTTCCTCGCGCCGAACGTCGGCAGCGACGCCGACGGCCGCTACTTCGGCTGGGACCGCCGTGTCCACCGGGCCCAGGGCTTCACGTACTACCAGAACTGGTCGCTGTGGGACACCTACCGCACCCAGGCCCAGCTCCTCGCGCTCCTCGCGCCGCGCGAGGCACGGGACATGGCCCGCTCGGTCCTCGCGATCGACGAGGACGGCGGCTGGCTGCCCAAGTGGGGCTACGGCCCGGTCGAGACGAACGTCATGAGCGGTGACCCCGTCACCCCGTTCCTCACCACGGCCTACCAGACGGGGCTGCTCAAGGGCTTCGAGGAGCGGGTCTACCGCGCGCTCAAGAGGAACGCCGACGGCGTTCCCCCGGCCGCGTACCCGGGCATCGGCCGGGAGGCCAACACCGAGTACCTCGCGCACGGCTTCGCCCCGTTCGACCAGGACCGGCCGTACGCCAAGATGGGCGACTCCGACTACCACCACGGCGCCTCCGTCACGCTGGAGTACGCGCTCGCCGACGCCATGCTGGCCCAGATGGCGCGCGGCCTCGGCCACGAGGCCGACGCCGCCCGCTTCGCGGCACGGGCGCAGAACTACCGGAACATCTTCGACCCCTCGACCGGCTTCTTCCGTGCCCGCGACGCCTCCGGGGCCTTCACCGGCTCGGCCGACCCGGCGCGCGGCACCGGCTTCCACGAGGGCACCGCCTGGCAGTACCAGTGGCTCGTGCCGCAGGACGTGCCCGGCATGGTGCGGCTCATCGGCGGCGAGCACGCGGCCAACGACCGGCTGGACTCCTTCTTCGCCTACGACCGGCTGCTCGCCGACCCGGCGCAGACGGCCCGCGAGGTGTGGGTGCACGGCGACGCGTACGCGTACTACAACGCCGACAAGTACAACCCGATGAACGAGCCCGACCTCATCGCCCCCTACACCTATCTGGCCACCGGTCAGCCGTGGAAGACCACCGACGTGGTGCACGCCGCCCTGACCCTCTTCACCGACGGGCCCACCGGCATCACCGGCAACGACGACCTGGGCACGATGTCCGCCTGGAACGTGCTGTCGTCCATCGGCCTGTTCCCGATCCAGCCCGGCTACGGCACCTGGGGCCTGTCCACGCCGGTCTTCGACCGCGTCGACCTGACTCTGGACCGCCGCTACTGGCCGAGCGGCCGGCTGACCGTCGCCGCGCCGGGCACCTCCGCCACCGACCGCTACATCCAGACCGTCCGCACCGACGGAGCACCGCACGGGCAGACGTATCTGACGACGGGTGCGCTGCGCTCCCTGCGCTCGCTCGCGTTCACGGTCGGCCCGCGCCCGTCTGAGTGGGGTACGTCACCCGGGGCGGCGCAACCCGTGCTGAGGTGACCTCACGTTCCACCTGCGTCCCGCCTCTTTCGGACGAGGCGGGACTTAATCTGCTGTTAACTGAGCGTAGCCTGATCGTACTTGACCGTAATCGGGTGGCAGAGATTGACTGCGAGCGACTGCAGATCCGCCCGTCGTCGACGCGTGAGGCAATCCCTTGACTTCCGACCTGCTCGCCCCCCTGGACCTGGCGTTCTGGAACATCGAGTCCGACCGGCATCCGATGCACCTCGGCGCGCTCGGCGTCTTCGGCGCGCACTCGCCCACCGCCGGTGCCCACGCCGCCGACCTGCTCGCCGCCCGGGCCGCCGCCGTGCCCGGGCTTCGCCTGCGCATCCGCGACGTGTGGCAGCCGCTCGCCTTCGGCAGCGCCACCCGGGAGCCCGACCCGGACTTCGACCCGCTGAACCACGTACGGCTGCACGCCCCGACCCCCGACTTCCACGGCGTCGCCGGCCGGCTCATGGAGCGCCCGCTCGAGCGGGGCCGGCCGCCGTGGGAGGCGCATGTGCTGCCCGGCGAGGACGGGATGTCCTTCGCCGTGCTGTTCAAGTTCCACCACGCCCTCGCCGACGGGCTGCGCGCGCTGAAGCTCGCCGCCGGCATCCTCGACCCGGTGGACCTGCCCGAGCGGGCGCCGCGCGCCATCGAGCCGCAGCGCGGGCTGCTGCCCGACGTGCGCAGGCTGCCGGGGCTCGTCCCCGGGCTGGTCAAAGGTGCGCTGTCCGACGTGGGCCGGGCCCTGGACATCGGGGCCTCCCTCGCCCGGTCCACCCTCGGCATGCGGCCCACCTCCGCGCTCACCTCCGCCCCGAGCGGCACCCGCCGCACCGCCGGGGTGGTCTTCGACATCGACGACGTGCACCGGGTGCGCAAGACCGCCGGCGGCACCGTCAACGACGTGCTGATCGCCGTCGTCGCCGGGGCGCTGCGCCGCTGGCTGGAGGAACGCGGCGAGTGCACGAAGGACGTGGCGCCCCGTGCCCTCATCCCCGTCTCGCGGCGCCGTCCGCGCACCGCGCACCCACAGGGCAACCGGCTCTCCGGCTATCTGATACGGCTCCCGGTGGGCGAGCCGGATCCGCTCGGCCGGCTCGGCACCGTGCGCACCGCGATGCTCCGCAACAAGGACGCGGGGCCGAACCGTGGCGCGGGTGCCGTGGCGCTGCTCGCCGATCACGTCCCGGCCCTCGGCCACCGGCTCGGCGGGCCGCTCGTCGGGCAGGCGGCCCGGCTGTGGTTCGACATCCTCGTCACCAGCGTGCCGCTGCCGGGGCTGGGACTGCGGCTGGGCGGGCACGAGCTGAGCGAGGTGTATCCGCTGGCACCGCTCGCCCCGGGGCAGTCGCTGGCGGTGGCCATCTCCACGTATCGCGGCCGTGTGCACTACGGCCTGGTCGCCGATGCGCAGGCAGTGCCGGACCTGGACCGGTTCGCTCACGCGGTGTCGACCGAGGTGTCGACGTTGCTGGCGGCCTGCGAGGCCTGACCCGGCCTCGCAGGCCGGGACGGGGTTCCCACCCGCACCGCCGAGCGGCTTTCACCACCGGGTGCGGGTGGCTCCCGGTGGTGCGCTCTCGTGGTGGGTGGCTGTGGCTGGTCGGGGGCGGGGGTGGTCTGGCTTCGGTCGGGGTGGGGTTCGCGCGCGTACTGCCGTGTGGTTTTCGTCGCCGGGTGCGGGTGGCCCCGGCGGTGCGCCTGCGCCGCCGCCGGCGGCGGCTGTGGCTGGTCGGGGGCGGGGAGGGCGCTCGGCGGGGGCCGCCCCCGAGGCGACCGGATCTCCGGCTGGTGCGGCACTGCAGCCGCGGGGGCCCGGTCCGCTCGGGCGATGGGGAAACGGGCGCGGGAGTGGGTGGTTTCGCTGCTGGTCCTGGTGGGTTTGGCGGTGGGCCGGTGCGCTCCGTAAAATTCCCCGTTCGAAAGCGGGCGCGAGTCGGAGCGCTGCGCGGGTGATCAGGGAAGCGGCAGCGCGATGACGGTGACAGAGGACGGCTCCATGGCCTCCATGGCCACGGAGGAAGTGGTCTACGGCCCCGGTATCGACCCGGAGCGGCTGGCCGTCTGCCTCAGCGTGCTCGAGGAGCTCGACACCATCGAGGTCGACCACCCGGACGCGATCAAGGTCCGCCGGGCCACCTCGCACATCTACCGCACGGTCAAGCAGCGCCGCCGCCAGGAGCGCCGGGCCGCCAAGACCGCGCACGACCGCGCCGTCACCGAGGCCACCGCCACCGGCTCCGCCGAGCGCATCGACGACGAGACCGAGGGCATCCTGCCCTCCTCCAAGGTCGACGCCGGCACGATCGCGGGCATACTCCAGCGCCCCCGCTCCTGCTACACCTGCAAGACCCGCTACGTCGAGGTCGACTACTTCTACCACCAGCTCTGCCCGGACTGCGCCCGCACGAACCGCGCCAAGCGCGACGCCCGCGCCGACCTCACCGGCAAGCGCGCCCTGCTCACCGGCGGCCGCGCCAAGATCGGCATGTACATCGCGCTGCGCCTGCTGCGTGACGGCGCGCACACGACCATCACCACGCGCTTTCCCAAGGACGCCATCCGCCGGTTCAAGGCGATGGAGGACTCGGCGGACTGGATCCACCGTCTGGAGGTCGTCGGGATCGACCTGCGCGACCCGGCCCAGGCCGTGGCCCTCGCCGAGCAGGTCGCCGAGGCGGGCCCGCTCGACATCCTGATCAACAACGCGACCCAGACCGTACGCCGCCTGCCCTCCGCGTACGCGGCCCTGGTCGAGGGTGAGACCGCCCCGCTGCCCGCCGGTGAACTCCCCGCCCACCACGTCATCGGCGCCTTCAACTCCGGCGCCGTCGACGGTATCGCCGCCCTGCCCGTCGGCACCAGCGGCCTGGACGCCCAGAAGGTCGCCGACCTCGCCCTGGTCGCGGGCAACGCCAGCGTCGCCCGGCACCTCGACGGCACCGCCATCGACGCCGGCGGCCTCGTCCCCGACGTCGTCGACACCAACACCTGGGTGCAGACCATCGACCAGATCTCGCCGGTCGAGCTGCTCGAGACCCAGCTGTGCAACTACACGTCGCCGTTCATCCTGATCAGCGCCCTGCGCCCGGCCATGGCCGACGCCGCGAAGAAGGCGGGCAGCGGGCGTGCGTACATCGTCAACGTCTCGGCGATGGAAGGCGTCTTCAGCCGCGGCTACAAGGGCGCCGGGCACCCGAACACCAACGCCGCGAAGGCGGCCATGAACATGGTCACGCGGACCAGCGCGGCGGAGATGTTCGAGACCGACGGCATCCTCATGACCTCCGTCGACACCGGCTGGATCACCGACGAGCGCCCGCACTACGACAAGCTGCGCCTCGCCGAGGCCGGCTTCCACGCCCCCCTCGACCTGGTCGACGGCGCCGCCCGCGTCTACGACCCGATCGTGCGCGGCGAGGCGGGCGAGGACCTGCACGGCGTCTTCCTGAAGGACTACGCGCCGGGCAAGTGGTGACCGTGCGCAGGTGACGCCCTTCCCCGCGCCCCGGGCGTCAGTCCACCGCGCCGAGCCGGGAATGGCGGGCCGCCACCAGCTCCAGCACCGTGCGCCAGTCCTCCAGGACGCCCGCGTCGAACCCCGCCGTACGGCTCTCCTCGTCGGCCTGGCGCAGCCGCAGCACATCGTCGTCGGCCGGGCCCGCCTCCCCGCGCACCAGACGGAACACCCGCTCCCCGAGCAGGGAGCGCACCGCCTCGGCCGCGCCGAGCGCCCGGCCCCTCTCGTCACCCGGGCACAGCACCGGCCCGATGCCGTGCACCAGCCCCGCCACCTGGAGCTCCTTGTCGGCGGGGCGGCTGCGGCGCAGCAGCGCGGCGGTTCGCAGCGCGTGCTGGTGCCGGCCGGCGTACAGCAGATCCATCAGCTCCTCGACGCTGCGCAGCTCCATGCGTCAGTCCTTCCGCGAGACAGCCGTTGCAGCTCATCAGCAGATCATGGCGAGCTTGCGCCCCGGCCAACGGCACCTGAACTGAGCCGCATGCAGTCCGAGTGGGTGACCCGCTCGACGGCCGGGTGATGCGCCGCAAGGTAAATGGCCGCATATTAGGAGGTATTGGGGGGCGAAACGACTTCTGATAGTTACACCTTGTTTGCACTCCCGATCGAGCGCGAGCCCGCTCATTTGGGTAATCTGGAGGGGACGGGCAGCAGCACCGGGTCCCACCCAGACCCATACGTCCGTACCGGCGCCACCGCGTCCGAACTGGCCTTCCAACCAGACCCGAGCGGGCGCCGAGTGCCGGAGCGCAGGCTGTCCGGCAGGCCCCCCGAGGGTGACCGACACATAAGGAGTGCGCGGTGACACCGGAGAAGACGAATCGCGATCAGCGCCCCAAGGAACGCACGGAACGCGTGGGCCGGCGCCCTGGGGAGCTCGGCAGCCTCGATGTGTGGGCCCGGTCCGCCCCGATCCGCCTGGCGGGTTACGAGGACGACCTCGCCGAACCCCACATCCTGCCCAGCGTGGACTGACCCCCGGGCCGGACCCCTGGCGATCGCCGGCCGCATGGGCGTGACCTGACAGACTCACGCCCATGTTGATCAGAGCAGCCCTGGCCGACGACTGGCCGCGGATCTGGCCTTTCTGGCACCGGATCGTCGCCGCCGCCGAAACCTACGCCTGGGACCCCGAGACCTCCGAGAACGACGCCCGCGCACTCTGGATGAACCCCGCCAAGCGCGTCTACGTCGCCGAGGACGCGACCGGAGCGGTGCTCGGCTCGGCCTATCTCACCCCGAACTACGGCGGCCCCGCCGCCCGCGTCGCCAACGCCGGTTTCATGGTGGACCCGGACCGCGCCGGCGAGGGTATCGGCCGGGCCCTCGCCGAACACGTCCTCGCCCAGGCCAGGGCCCACGGCTACCGCGCGATGGTCTTCAACGCCGTGGTCGAGACGAACCCCGCCGTCGCCCTGTGGACCTCCCTGGGCTTCATCGTCCTCGGCACGGTCCCGGACGCCTTCGACCATCCCCGGCACGGCAGGGTGGGCCTGCACATCATGTACCGGTCGCTCGAGTAGGCCGCCAACAGGCGCGGGCCTCCTGACCCGTACGGCCGGGGCTCAGGAGCCGGCCACCGGCGCCGTCCGCCGCCACGGGCGCAGCGTCTCCAGCTCCTCCGCCAGCTCCAGCAGCACGGCCTCCGAACCCGGCCGGCCCACGAGCTGTACGGCGCAGGGGGCGCCCGAGGGAAGGGTGCCGAACGGGACCGACATCGCGGGCCAGCCGGTCAGGTTCCAGGGCGGGGTGAACGGGGAGTACGCGGTGTTGGCCAGGACGTTGCGCAGCCAGCCGCGTTCGTGCCACGGACCGGCCCCGGGGGAGCGCCGGGCCAGGGCCGCGGTGAGCAGGACGTCGTACTCGGTGAAGAAGGGGGTCAGCCGGGCGCGCAGGCGCTCACGGCTGTCCCCGGTGCGCACCGAGCGGACGAACCGACGCCCCAGCGCCGCGTGCACCCGGGTCCGCCGGGCCAGCAGGGCCCGGTCCAGGCCCTCGGCGTCGACCGCGGTCCCGGCCGTCCAGTGCCGCAGCGCGGTCACGCCCAGCGAGAGGGGATACGGCGGCTCGGCCCGCCGCACCCGGTGCCCGGCCCGCGTGAGCTCCCCGGCCGCCTCCCGGACCGCGGTCGTATACGGTCGGCTCACGCTCACCCCGGCGAGCGGACTGCGCACGGCCGCGGCGATCCGCCGGCGCGGGGGCTCCGCCGCACCCGGGACCTCCGCGCCCGCCAGCACGCCCAGCATCAGCCGCAGGTCCTCGACCGTCGTGGCCAGCGGGCCGTTCTCCGCCATGCCGAACCAGTCGCCGTTGCCGATCCCCGCCGGCACCACGCCGTGCCCCGGCTTCAGCGTGACCAGGCCGCAGTTCGCCGCCGGGATGCGCAGTGACCCCATCCCGTCGTTGCCGAGCGCGATCGGTACCAGGCCCGCGGCCACCGCGGCCGCGCTGCCGCCGGAGGAGCCGCCCGCCGTCCGGGAGACGTCCCAGGGATTGCGGGCGGTGCCGAACACGCCCTCCGTGGTGCCGAACACACACAGCTCCGGCACGTTGGTCAGACCCACGACCACCGCGCCGGCCGCCCGCAGCCGGGCCACCGTGACGTGATCCTCGGCGGCCGGGGTGTCGGGGGTGGCGGCGGAGCCGTCGCGGTGGGACTCGCCGCGCACCGCGAGATTGTCCTTCACGGCCACCGGCACGCCCGCGAGCGGCAGTTCGGCCAGATCGGCGCGGGAGGCCACCTCGTCGGCCTCGGCGAGCGCCGCCTCGGCCCGCACCTTCCGGAACGCCCCGATCCGGCCGTCGAGCCGCTCGATCCGCGCGAGATGCTCGGCCGCCACCTCCCGGGGTGTCACCCGCTTCTCGCGTACGGCAGCGGCTATCTCGGCGGCACTCCGCCCGGCCCAGTCACCCACGGGCACTCCTCGCTCGGTCTCGCTCGGTCGTCGGCTACTCGCTGGTACGAATCACGGCGCAGGGAGAACTGTGCCTGGTCGGGCGGGGTACGTCGAGAGCCAGGGCGACGCAACGTGTTCGTCATCCGATCAATCCTTCAAGTCCCGTACCCTGCAGCGCCGTTGACAGGCTTGTCGGCGCCACACAATTATCAAGACGTCCGATGAATCGGAGTTTATGGGAGCCGCTCATGAGCACGCCCGGGGCCACGGCAGGCGCCCGGCTGCGGGAGACGGGGGAGTGGCTCAAGGTCAACGGGGAGGCGGTGTACGACACCACGTACTGGTCCCGGATGGGCCAGCTCGGGGAGGATCCGCGCTTCACGGTCCGCCCGGACGAGGCTTTCAACGTCCATTCACTGGCCCGCCCGGGCGCGAAGCTGATCGTCGGGGCGCCGGTGCCGGTGCGGGCGGGGGACAAGGTGACCATGCTCGGCCACGACCGGCCCCTGACCTGGACCATGACGAACGGTTCGCTGGTCATCGACGTACCGGAGGCCGCGCGGATCGCGGGCCGGTACGTGTGGGTGTTCAAGGTGGACTGGCGGGCTTGAGCGGTCGGGCCTCGGCGCAGGCACGGAGGTCGGGCGGGAGCAGGCCGAGGATCCGGTCCCGCTCGGCCTCGCTCGGGCCGACCTCCCGGGCAAGGCGGAAGAGGCCGAGGTGGGCCTCGGCGGTCTCGCGGAGACCGAGCAGCGCCCCGGCGGCCTCGACCCGGTCGGGGACGGGGGCGGAGGTGTCGGCGAGCACCGTCTTCAGTGCTTCCTCGGCCAGGTTGCGCACCGGGCGGTACGCCGCGAGTCCTCGTGCCGCCCGGACCCGGTGCCGGGCCGCTGCGGAATCGGATTCCAGGATCCTGCGATAGGCGGCCACCGCCTCGTTGCCCACGTCCAGTCCGTCCCAGGCGGAGGCGGCGGCGAGGTGAGCCTCGGGGTCCGTGGTGTGCGAGCCGGAGAGGTCGCGCAGGACGTTCCGTCCCTCCTCGCCGAGGTCTTCGGTGAGCAGGGCGGCGGCCCCGGCCCTGACCGCCGGCGGCACGTCCGGGTCGGTGGCCAGGGCGCGGGTGAGGGGGATGCGGTTGTGGGCGCCGCTGGTGGGGAGGAACGCGCAGAGGGCTACGCGGAGTTCGGGCGGTTCGGTGGGGTCGCTCGCGAGGGAGTGCCTCATGGCCGGCTGCGCCCAGCCGACCCCCTCCGCGGCCGCGATCCGGTCCGGCAAGGGCGCTTCGGGATCCTTCGCCCAGGCCAGCAGCAGACCCTCCGTCCGGCGCTTCCCAGGTTCGTCCCGCAGCAGCAGGCCGAGCGGCCTCAGCAGTGTCAGGGCCTCGGTCCGACGCTGCTGGACCAGGTCCATCCACCGGTCGACGGCCTCGCGGGGGTCCACACCGGCGATCGCGGCGATGCGGAGGTGAGTGCGGTCGGTGCCCCGCCCGAGAAGCACGTACTCGGCACAGCCGCCGGACAGACCGGACACGTACGATCCCGTCGCGGCCAGCTGCATGCTCAGCCGGTGCAGCCGGCCGTCGCGCATCCCCGCGACCAGCGCCATCCACCGGTCGTAGGGAATCCACTCGAAGGCCCGGCTCAAGGCCCTCACCCGGATCGCCTCGTCGATCCCGGGATCCTCCACCATGCCCATGAGCGCGAGGCGGACGCACGGTGCCATGGCCGCGCGGTACTGCCACCGTTCCTCTTCGATGTCCAGCAGAGCGTCCGGGGGCGTCGTGGTGCCGGCGAACATGGCCCGCATCCGTTCGTGCACCGGTGACTCGGTCACCAGCGCGTCAGCGAGATCCAGCAGCTGCCACAGCCGTTCGTCCTTGATTCCGGGCTCGTCCAGCAGACGGTGCAGCGTCTCCGAGGCCGCGCGCTGGTCCACCGCGGCCAGTCGCTCGAGTGACTGGATGCGGTGCCGCACACCGGCGAGGGGGTCCTCCGCGATCCGGCGCAGCAGACCGGACGCGGTTTCGCGGTGTTCGGCGCCCAGGATCCCCGTCGCGGCGCGGAGGCGCACGGCTGCGGGCAGTGTTCCGTCGGATGCCGTCCTGACGAGGCCTTCCGCCCAGGCCGCGGTGTCGTCGTCGGCGGGGAACTCCACGAGGGCCAGGCGCTCGGACATCCCCACGTCGGGATCGGAGGCCAGGTGGCGCAGTTCGTCACGTGTCCGCTCGCTCGCGCCCATGCCGATCAGCCGGGAGGCGTACCCCAGGCGCTCGGTCAGGGTGGCGTCCGGGTCGCGCATCGCCGTCAGCAGAAGTTCCCGGGCCCTGGCCGGGGGCCCCAACTCCCTCAGGAAGTGCGCCAGTTCGTTGAGCTGCGAGCCCTGCCGCCGCGTCTGCGGGAACTCGTCCACGCAGGCTTGCGCAGTGGTGAGCCGGCCGGCTCGGACGAGGGCGCGGACGGCTGCCCAGCGGGTCGAGGCGGACAGCCTCTCGTCGCGGGCCGTCCGCTCGAGAAGCTGAGCGTCGGTCGTGGCACCAATGGCGTTGCGGATCACGTCGTCGGAAGCGGTCCGGTCGCGCAGGATCTCGGCCGCCAGCGTCCGCGTGACCTGCAGCCGCAACGGTCGGCGCAGCCGCATGGCGGCTTGCAGACGCAGGTGGGCCGGAGCGGAGGTGTCCCGGCAGAGGCTCTCCAGCACCTCGGGCCGCTCCTGCGACAGCAGCGTGCCGACCAGGTACACGGCCTCGTACGCAGGCAGCCGGGCCAGCCGGGGATTCGCCGCCAGGGCCTCGGCCAGAGCGGTCCTCGTGTCGGAGTCGGTGACGTTCACCAGGTGGTACAGCTGGTCGTCGGTGTCGATGTCCAGCAAACCCGTGGACGTGCGCAGCAGACGTGCGAGCAGATGCGTGCCCCCGGCGCGGTCCAGTCCCCACAGCGCCGTGGCAGCCAGCAGGCGGCGGTCCGGCAGCCGGCCGGGATCCCGGGCCATGGCCACGAGACGCTCACACGCCCCGGCGGGATCCCCCGCCTCGGCCAACAGCTCCGCGATGTCGATCCGCAGCGACAGCGGCAGGTCCTCGTCGTCGGCGAGTTCCGCGGCGAGGGCGGCCGCGTCCGCGCACGCACGCCGTACGTAGCGTTCCAGCGCGACCAGACGCGGCCCGTTCGGCACGGTGCCGTCACGCACGAGGGCGGCCAGGTCCTCTTCGTGCAGCACGGTGCACAGCCGCTCCAGCACGGTGTTCACCGTGACCGAGTCGCCCACCCGGACGCCCCGGTCGTACAGCTTGATCACCGCCCGGGTGAACCAGGCCGCCAGCCGCCGGTCCACGGTCGCCTCGTCGCAGAGGATGGTCGCGCACAGCAGCAGGTCCCGCCAGCCGCCCGTGCGTACGGCGGTGCGCAGGAACTCGTCCAGCGGGTGGGCCTGCTGCCAGGCCGCCGCGATGAAGAGGATCAGCTTGGGCTGTTCGGCGGCGATCGCGTCCCGCAGGATGCGCAGCGCCTCCGGGGCCCGGGGGCTCAGCCGCTCGGCGATGGCGCACCCCGCCAGGTACTCCTGGACGGTGTGGTGCAGGAAGTAGAACCCGCCGCTGCGCCGGGTGATCAGACCGGTGAGGGTCAGGGCGCGCTCGACCACGTCCGCGGGCGCAGTCGCCTCCGGGGCCCGCACGGCGAGGAGTTCGAGAACCTGGTCCAGCAGCGGACGGGTGTCCCCGGCCTGCCGGCGGTCCGCCACCGGCCCGAGGACGTCATGCACATGGGCCAGCAGCTCGGGGGTGACACCGAGCACCGCCGCGCCGCCGTCGGCGAGGCGCCGGCCGCCCTTGTCGCGCAGCAGCCGGACGAACCGGGCGTAGAGGTCGGCGTGATGCCGGGGCAGGCCACCCGTCGCCGCGATCACGCAGATCATGGTGAGGTACAGCGGGTTGCGGGCCATGTCCCCGAGCCACCCGTGGCGCAGCTCGTCGGTCAGGGACGCGACCCGGCGCGCCGCGTCCGGCACCTCGAGCTCGGTGAACCAGGCCAGCGCGACCTTGGCGATCTCCTCCTCCCCGAACTGCTCCAGCGTGTACTGCCGCAGCTCGCCCAGCTGGTACATCTCCGCCGCCACCAGCGACCGGCTGGCCACCGCGAACCGCAGGTCCGGATCGTCCGTGAGCCCCTTGAGGCGCCGGACGACCTTGCGCCGGGCCTCCGGGTCCAGGACCTCGTCCAGACCGTCGACGCACACCAGCCAGGGCACGCCCGGCAGGGGAGCGGCCGCGAAGAACTCCGCGCCGAACGAGCGGCGCAGACCGGTGAGATCGCGCCGTACCGTCTCCGCCAGGGCCTCCGGCAGCGGGCGGTCGACCAGCTGGTCGGCGGCGATGCGCACGGGGACGTACGACGGCGCCTCCGCCGGGTGCTCCAGCCACGCCGTCGCCGCCGTGAACGTCAGGCGCCGCAGCAGGCTGGACTTGCCGGACCCGGCCTCACCGGTGAAGAGCACATGCCGGGCGCCGTCGAGAACGCCCTCGGCGGGCCGCTTCTCGTCGGATGCCCGCCGGTCGGGCGTCTCGCGCCGCGCCGACGCCTCCTGCCGCACGTACACGGTGGACAGCGGAATGTCCTTGGTGTCGGCGACCAGCATCGCGTAGGGATGCTCGTCCGCCCCGATCCGTGCCGCCCGCAGATACTCCCGCAGCCGGGGGCCGGGGTGGCGGAAGCCGCCGGCGCGCAGCTGAGCGTCGTCCAGCGCGGACAGCCAGGCGATGGGGGCCCCGGGAACGGCACAGCGCGCCAGCACCTCCTCGATCGGCACCATGTGGGCGCTGCCCGCCAGGTCGGAGCGCGCCAGCATGCCGCAGACCGCGCCGGTCCGCTCGTTCACCACCGGGCTGCCGCTGTAGCCCTCGCCGACCGGTGTGCCGTAACCGCGCGGCATGGCCAGCGGGTCGTGGAGGGTGAGGCGGGAAGGGCCCAGGTACTGCAGGGTCGCCCACTGGCCCGGCTGGTAGTGGCCCTTGGGATGACCGTAGACGGACAGGCTGTCGCCGGCCCGCAGATGCGGTGAGGTCGCCACGGGGTGGGCCGCGGTCCCGCAGCGCAGGAAGGCGACGTCCAGCCCGTTCGGCGAACGGTGGATGTCCTCCTCGGCGACCGTGAGCGCGAGGTCGGCCTGGCTCGCGACGATCCGGCCCCGCACCGCGCCCGCCGCCCCGGCCACCACATGCGCGCACGTCACCACCACGCCGGGAGCGATGACGAATCCGGTCCCGCCCCTGTCCTGACCGGGCAGGTCCAGCGCGACGGTCGACGCCTCCAGCAGCTCCCTCCACCCGTCCACCGCTACGCTCCCGGCGCCTCCGCAGCGGTCCACTCCAGAGTGACCTTCCAGGTGGATCTGGTGGACGCCTTGCCCACGACGGCGAGGAACTGCCCGGTGTCGAAGGAGATGTCACAGCCGAACTCGACCGTCGCCCTGGACGCCCCGGTCTGCTGCAGGCGTGTGCCCATCGCGCGGGCGAGCGCCGTCAGGCCGTCGAGCACGGGTTCCAGGCGCGGCCGGCCCCAGCCGATCTCCTGCTCCTCACCCAGTGCCGGACCCGCGGGCCGGCCACCCGGACCGACGGACAGCAGCACCTTCTGGCCGTCGATCTCCACCGGTACGACCGTCTCGCCGCCCGCGTCCCGTTCTTCGTCCAAGCCCGCGCCCCTTCCCCGTCACAACGTCAGCCGGACGGCCCATCGTAGTGGCGGGCCGATGGCTCAAGGGGCCTGTTCCGTCGCCATGTTGCCCGGTACGGGGCCTGTGCTGCCGCGCCCTGTCAGTCGTGGCACGGGGACTCCCACCGAGCGGGCGGGGTTGCCGTCCAGCAGGGGCAGCAGTTCGCGTGCCGCGGTGCGGCCGAACTCCGCGCTGTCCCGGGAGAGGGCGGACAGCCGGGGGGTGACCATGCGGCACAGGGCCGAGTCCTCCCAGGAGACCAGCGACACGTCCTGCGGGACACGGAAGCCCAGTTCGGCGGCGGCGGCCAGGCCGGCCACGGCCATCACGTCGTTGTCGTAGATGAGCGCCGTCGGGACGGGCGGGTCGCCGAGGACGCGGCGGGTGACGGCGGCGCCCTGCGCGTCGGAGTAGTCGGTGGTGACCGAGCGGACCTCGGTGAGCCCGCGCCGCTCCGCCTCCGCGCGCAGCGTGGCGATACGGCGCTGGGTGTGGGCCAGGCCGGGCAGTCCGGCGATGTGCACGATCCGGCGATGGCCGAGCGCGGTCAACTCGTCCACCACGGAGGCCATCGCCCCGGCGTCGTCCGCCCAGACGGTGGACAGGCCGGGGTGCCGTACGTCGGGTGCGCCGCCGATCACCACGGCGGGCAGCCCGAGTTCGTCCAGCAGGCCGGGGCGCGGGTCGTCGGCGCGCGGGTCGGCCACCAGGACGCCGTCCACCCGGTGCTCCGCCCACCAGCGCCGGTACACCGCGCACTCCTCGCTCACGTCCTCCGCGACCTGGAAGAGCAGGCCCAAGTGCCGCTCGGCCAGCACCTCCTGGATGCCGGAGACGAGCTGGAGGAAGAAGGAGTCGACGCCCAGGGTGTGCGCGGGACGGGCGAGGACGAAGCCGACCGTGGCCGCGCCCTCGCCGGACAGCGCGCGGGCGGCCGTGCTGGGACGCCAGCCGAGCTGCTCGGCGACCCGGCGGACCCGCGCCCGGGTGGCCTCGGAGACACCTGGGCGGTCGTTGAGCGCGAAGGAGACGGCGCTCTCGGAGACCCCGGCCCGCCGGGCGATGTCCTTCATCGTGGGCCGGCGTGCGGGTGACCGTTTGGTCGGCACGTTTCCCCCTTCCTGACGATGCTCGCTAATGCGCTTGAGTGTCAAGACTCTAAAGCGCATTAGTGAATGACGGCAAGCTCTCGCCCGGACCGCTCTGACCTGCACTAATGAAACTGCGGATGTCTTTAGTCCGGTGAATGCATTGACTTCCCTCGAACGGCGCGGGCAAGGTCTCTCGCGCCACCCCACAGCCCCACACCGCAAGGGAGCCGTGTCACCGTGCCCATGTCCCGCAGAGCCCTCGCCGCCGCTGCCGCCGCCCTCGTCCTGCCGCTGAGCGCCTGCGGCTCGGGCGGCGACGGCGGCGGCTCGACCGACGCCTCCGGCACGATCCAGGGCGACATCACCTTCCAGACCTGGAATCTGCGCGCGAACTTCCAGTCGTACTTCGACGGCCTCATAGCCGACTTCGAGAAGAAGTACCCCGGTACGCATGTGAAGTGGATCGACCAGCCCGCCGAGGGCTATCCCGACAAGCTCAGCGCGGACGCCGGCGGCGGCACCCTGCCCGACGTCGTCAACGTCTCCCCGGACCTGGTCGCCCCGCTCGCCAAGGCGGGCCTCGCGCTCGACCTGGACAAGGCGGCCGGCACGTACAGGTCCGAGTACCTCGAGGGGGCCTGGGCCGGCCACCAGGTGCCGGGCATGAGCGGCACGTACGCCTTCCCCTGGTACCTGAACACCGGGCCGCTCTTCTACAACAAGGCCCTGTTCAGAGAGGCCGGAATCGACCCCGACCAACCGCCGAAGACGTACGACGAACTCTTCGCCGACGCCCTGCGGATGGCGAAGAAGAGCGGCGGCAAGGTCGCCACCCTCGCCAACGTGCCCACCATCGAGGACTTCGGCCGCTACGGCGTCACCCTGATGAACCGGCAGGGCACCGCCTTCGCCTTCAACGACGCCAAGGGAGTCGAACTCCTCACCAGGTACAAGGAGCTGTACGACGCCAAGGCCCTCGACCCGCAGGCGCTGACCGCCACCCCGGAGTCCTCCGGCAAGAAGTTCCTCACCGGCGCCGTCGCCATGAACCCCGGCAGCGCCCTCGACCTCGACAACTTCAAGAAGAACGCGCCGAGCCTCTACAGGAACATCGGCATCACCGACCAGATCACCAGCACCGGGCACGTCAACATGTACGTGATGGGCGTCATGGTCAACTCCCGCACCAGGCACACCCCGGCCGCCGTCGCCTTCGCCCACTTCGTCACCGACGCACAGAACCAGATGTCCTTCGCCAGGAAGGTCGCGATCTTCCCGAGCACCGCGGGCTCCCTGAACGACCCGTACTTCACCAAGGAGGACGGCACCGACGAGACCCGGGTGCGCATCGCCGCCGCCAAGTCCCTGAAGAGCGCCGTCAATTACACGCCCGTACTGTTCAGCGACCAGATGAAGACCGCGCTGCGCAACGAGGTGGCCAAGGCGCTCCAGGGCGAGGAGAGCCCCAAGCAGGCTCTTGACAACGCTGTCAACGCCGCCAACCGGCTGCTCCAGCAGGGCTGACGGCCATGGCGACCTCGGTCCGTGTCAGGCGCCAACTACCCGTCAGCCCGTGGCTGTTCGCCGCACCCGGGCTGCTCGTCACCGGCGCCTTCGTGCTCTACCCGTTCGTCTCCACCCTGGTGAACTCCTTCACCGACCGCCGCACCCTGCTGCCGGGCCACTTCGTCGGCCTCGCCAACTTCCGCGAGCTGCTCCACGACGACATGTTCTGGACCGGCCTGCGCAACAGCTCCCTGTACGTCCTCGGGGTCGTACCCGCCCTGGTCGTCCTGCCCCTGCTGCTCGCGCTGCTGGTGCAGAAGAACATCCCCGGCATCACCTTCTTCCGCTCCGCCTTCTACACCCCGGTCGTCGCCTCGATCGTGGTGGTCGGGCTGATCTGGGTGTGGCTGCTGGACGAACGCGGCCTGGTCAACTCCCTGCTGGAGGCGACCGGGATCGGCCGCGTCGGCTTCCTCAGCGACCAGTGGCTGCTCCTGCTGAGCGCGATGGCCGTCACGGTGTGGAAAGGCCTCGGCTACTACATGATCATCTATCTGGCGGCGCTGGCGAACGTGCCACGCGAACTGCACGAAGCCGCCGCCGTGGACGGCGCGGGTCCGGTGCGGCGCTTCCTCTCGGTCACCGTGCCCGCCGTCCGCTCCACCATGGTCCTGGTCGCCGCGCTCTCCTCGGTCGCCGCCTTCAAGGTGTTCTCCGAGGTGTATCTGATGGCCGGCCCGAGCGGCGGCCCGGCAGGCGAGGACACCACCCTCGTCATGCTCGTCCAGCGCACCGGCACCGGCCTGACCGGCCGGGTCGGCTACGCCTCCGCCCTGTCGGTCGTCGTGTTCGCCGTCACCGTCGCGCTCATGCTGCTGGTACTGCGCGCCGACCGCCGGGAGGAGTCATGACCGTCCTGGAGAAGGTACGGCCCGAGCAGCCGGTCACCGTGCGCAAGGAGCCGCGCGTCACCGACGAACACGGCCGCCGTATCCGCGTCGGCGAGCTGGTCTGGCGCTACCTGCTGCTCCTCGCCGTCCTCGCGCTGACCGTCGGCCCGTTCCTGTGGCAGCTGTCCACCTCCCTGAAGGGCCCCACCGAGGACATCTACAGCTCACCGCCGTCGTTCCTGCCCGACCGTCCCACCCTGCACAACTACACGCGGGTCGCCGACACCATCCCCGTCTGGGACTACGCCCTGAACTCCCTGAAGGTCGCCACCGCCAACGTCGTCACCAACTGCGCCGGCTCGGCGCTCGCCGGATACGCCCTGGCCCGCCTGCGCTTTCACGGCCGGAAGGTGACCACGCTGGTGTTCGTGCTGGCGATGCTCGTGCCCGTGGAGGGCATCGTCATCGCCCAGTTCACCACCATGCGCGAACTCGGCCTGAACAACACGCTCATCGGGGTCGTGCTGCCCGGCGCGATCGGCGCGATGAACGTGCTGCTGATGCGCAACGCCTTCCGCAACCTGCCGTACGAGATCGAGGAGGCGGCCTACGTCGACGGCGCCACCGTCTGGCAGCGGTTCCTGCGCGTCGCCCTGCCGTCGGTGAAGGGGACGGTCGCCGTCGTCGCGATCTTCGCCTTCATGGGCGCCTGGGACGACTTCCTGTGGCCCCTGATCGTGCTCAGCGATCCGTCCAAGTTCACCCTCACCATCGGCCTGAACTATCTGCACGGCACCTTCGCCGACGACGAACGCCTCGTCGCCGCCGGCACCGTGATCGCCGTGGCCCCGCTCATCGCGCTCTTCGCCTGCCTGCAGCGGTACTTCTTCCGCGGGGTCGGCGAGGGCGCCGTCAAGGGCTGAACACCCGTATGCCACAAGGACACTCCATGCCCCCTGCCGTGCGCTTCGGCGTCAACTACACACCGAGCGAAGGGTGGTTCCACCACTGGCTCGACTTCGGCCTCGATTCCGTGCGCGCGGACCTCGACGCGATCGCCGGGCTCGGCCTCGACCACATCCGGGTCTTCCCGCTGTGGCCCTACTTCCAGCCCAACCGGACCCTGATCCGCCCACGCGCCGTCGAGCAACTCGTGGCCCTCGCCGACGCCGCCGCCGAACGCGGCCTGGACCTCAACGTCGACGGCCTGCAGGGGCACCTGAGCAGCTTCGACTTCCTGCCCGCGTGGACGCGCACCTGGCACCGGCGCAACCTCTTCACCGACCCCGACGTGGTCGAGGGCCAAGCCGTCTACCTGCGCACCCTCGCCGCCGCACTCGCCGACCGGCCGAACTTCCTCGGCATGACCGTCGGCAACGAGGTCAACCAGTTCGCCGCCGGGCCCCACCCCGACCCCGACCGCATCACGGCCGACGAGGCCGAACTGTGGCTCGTACGGATGCTGGCCGCCTGCGCCGACGGCGCCCCCGGCCGGCTCCACCTGCACGCCTCCTACGACGCCGCCTGGTACCAGGACGACCAGCCCTTCACCCCCGGCCACTCCGCCCGGCTCGGCGACCTCACCGCCGTGCACTCCTGGGTGTTCAACGGCACCGCCCAGCGCCACGGCCGTACCTCCGTACCGGCCGAGCACCACGCCGCCTACCTGGTCGAGCTGAGCAAGGCCTGGGCCGAGGAGCCGCACCGGCCGGTATGGCTGCAGGAAATCGGGGCACCCGCGCCGCTCGTGCCCGCCGAGCACGCCGCCGGCTTCGCCGAGGCGACCGTCGCCCATGCCCTGGACTGCCCCGACCTGTGGGGCATCACCTGGTGGTGCTCCTACGACGTCTCGCGCGACCTGGCCGACTTCCCCGAACTCGAGTACGGGCTCGGCCTGTTCACCAACGAGCGCAAGCCGAAGGACATCGCCCGGGTGCTGGCCGCGGCCGCCCGCTCACCGCACGCGGAGGCCGTCCCGCGCACCACGGCCCTCGTCGTACCCGGCCATCCGGGCCGCCGCTCCCGCTGCGCCCCCGGCGGAGCCGTCTTCGACGCCTTCTTCCGGCTCGTCGCCGACGGCGCCCGCCCCACCACCGTCCTCGAGACCCACGCGGACGACAAGGACCACCTCGCCGCGCGCGGCATCACCGAGGTCGTCACTCCGGATCAGGTACTCCCCACCCCACACGGAGGCACCCGCTCGTGAAACCCAGCAGACGCACCGTCCTGATCGCCGGCGCCGCCGCCGGCCTGTTGCCGCCGCCCGCCTTCGCGGCCGCCCGCCCCAGAGCCGGGGCGACCCCGCCGTACGCCTCCTACTGGTATCCGGACTCGCTCCCCTCCGGCAGCCCCGGCCCCGGCATCACCTGGCGCAGTCTGAAGAGCTGGCGCGCGGCCGACGACCCCGACCTCGCCTTCAATGCCGCGTCGGTGCCGCTCGCCGCCCGCTTCACCCCGACCCCGGCGAACACCACGGCACGCTCCGGCCAGGCCCGCGTCCAGGCCCTCGTCTCCTTCGGACCGACGTCCGGCAATCCCTCCCAGGGCTCGGCCACCGCCGACTACTACGCCCTCACCCACTGGGCCTACCTGGACGAGCTGGTCTTCTGGGGCGGCTCGGCCGGCGAGGGCCTGATCCTCGCGCCGAACGCACCGATCGTGGACGCGGCCCACCGGCACGGCGTCCCGGTGCTCGGCAACATCTTCCTGCCCCCGGTGGCGTACGGCGGCCGGCTCCAGTGGACCCGGGACCTCGTGCAGAAGGACGCCACCGGGCACTACCCGCTCGCCGCCCAACTCGTCGCGGTCGCGTCGGCCTACGGCTTCGACGGCTGGTTCGTGAACGCCGAGACCGGCGGCGGGAACACCGCGCTGGGCCAGGCCATGCTCGGGTTCGTCAAGGAGCTGGAGGCGCTCGGGGCGGCGCGCGGACAGCGGGTGACCTGGTACGACGCGATGACCGTGAACGGCACGGTCAGCTGGCAGGGCGCGCTCGACAGCCAGAACCAGGCCTTCTTCCAGGCCGCCGACGACATGTTCGTGGACTTCCGGTGGAGCGCGGCCACGCTCGCCTCCTCGGGGACGAAGGCGGAACAACTGGGTCGCAGCCGCTACGCGTTGTGGGCCGGTGTCGACGTCGAGTCGAACGGGTCCGGTACGTCGGTGGACTGGGACGCGATCGTGCCGTCCGGCAGGCCGCACACCACCTCGATCGGCTTCTACCGGCCCGAGTGGACCCGCAACCACCTGCCCGCCGACCAGCGCGCTCCGGAGGACTTCCACGCCGCGGACGACCGGTTCTGGACCGGGCGGTCGCTGGATCCGTCCCGGCCGGACGCGAGCGATCCGTGGCGCGCGCCGGCCGTGTCCGTCGCGGACCGGTCCACGGTGACCTCGCTGCCGTTCGCGACCGTGTTCAACGCCGGGCACGGGCTGCGCTGGTACGAGGACGGCGCCGTCGCCTCGGACGCCGCCTGGAACCACCTCGGGCTTCAGGACCGGCTGCCGGCGCGGCGGTGGGTGGTGCGTACTGCGGGGGAGCGGCCGGCGGTGTCCTTCGACTTCGCCGATGCCTGGCGGGGCGGCAGCAGCGTGCTGGTGGACGGTGAACTCGGTCAACCGATCGTGCTGGACTTGTACGCGACCCGGCTGCCGGTCGGTGTGAACACGACTGTCGAACTCACCTCCCGGACCGATGCGGGCGCTGTGAACCTCGAACTGGCGGTGGCGACGGCCGAGCCGAGCGGGGCCGGGGCGATTCCGCCGTACACCTATCTGGCTGTGAACCCGGTCAACAGCGGCCTGCGCGTGAACTCGGTCAACGGCTGGCAGACCGTGACACTTCCGCTCACCGGACTGACCGGCACCGGCACCGTGCACGCCCTCGGTGTCCGGCTCACCGCCACCGAGGGCCCGGTGCGCTGGCGGCTCGGCGGACTCGCCGTCCGGGACTCCGCCACCACCCCCGAGGCCCCCACGGGCGCCCGCGTCACCGCCGCGACCGGCGGCGACCTCCGCCTCGCCTGGAACGCCGCCCCCGGCACCGTACGCCACTACGAACTGCACCGGCTCCTGCCCGACGGCACCCGCCGCTTCCTCGGCGGCACCTGCCAGCGTGCCTTCTTCCTCACCGGACTGCAGCCCGAGCAAGGGGAGACCGCCGCACGATTCGAACTGCGCGCCGTGGGGGAGCTCTACACCACCTCGGCCCCCGTCACCGTCACCCACCCCTGGTAACGACCGCCATCACCCGGAACCCGCAGGGAGCACCCCGCATGCATGACGACCGCACTCTGGTGGAAGCCCGCCTCAGGCGCGTCCTCGACGAACGCATCCGCCCCGCCGTGTACCCCGAGTCCGTGCCGCTGCAGGTCGCGGTGTGGCACGCGCCCGGCGAGCCCGTGCCGGTCGAGGAGGGACTCGCCGCCGAGCCGGAGCCCGTCGAGGCCGGTGCCCGGTGGGGTGCTCCGTGGGGCACCAGCTGGTTCCGGGTGACCGGGACCGTGCCCGAGGCGTGGGCCGGGAGGACCGTCGAGGCCCTGCTCGACCTGGGCTTCGACGAGAACATGCCCGGCTTCCAGTGCGAGGGCCTGGTCTACCGGCCCGACGGCACCCCGGTGAAGGGCCTCAACCCCCGCAACCAGTGGGTGCGCATCGGCGCCCCCGTGGCGGGCGGCGAGGAGGTGGTCCTGCACATCGAGGCCGCCTCCAACCCCGTCATCCTCGACTACCACCCGTTCCGGCCCACGCGGCTCGGCGACAAGGAGACCGCCGGACACGAGCCGCAGTACACCCTCGCCCGCATGGACCTCGCCGTCTTCGACGAGCCGGTGTGGCAGCTGGTCATGGACCTGGAGGTGCTCGGCGAGCTGATGGCCGAGCTGCCCGTGGACTCCGCGCGCCGGCACGACATCCTGCGCGCCGTCGAGCGGGCCCTGGACGCCGTCGACCTCCAGGACGTGAACGGCACGGCCGGCCGGGCCCGGGAGCAGCTCACCGGAGTGCTCTCGGCCCCCGCCGTACCGTCCGCGCACCGGATCAGCGCCGTCGGGCACGCGCACATCGACTCGGCCTGGCTGTGGCCGCTGCGCGAGACGGTCCGCAAGGTGGCCCGTACGACCTCCAACATGACCGCGCTGATCGAGGACGAGCCGGAGTTCGTCTTCGCCATGTCCCAGGCCCAGCAGTGGGCCTGGGTGAAGGAGCACCGGCCCGAGGTGTGGGCGCGGGTGAAGAAGGCCGTGGCGGAGGGGCGGTTCGTGCCGGCCGGGGGGATGTGGGTGGAGTCGGACACCAACATGCCCGGCTCGGAGGCGATGGCCCGGCAGTTCGTGCACGGCAAGCGGTTCTTCCTCGACGAGTTCGGCATCGAGAACGAGGAGGCCTGGCTGCCCGACACCTTCGGCTTCGCCGCCGGACTCCCGCAGATCATCAGGGCCGCCGGTGCCAAATGGCTGCTGACCCAGAAGATCTCCTGGTCCCAGACCAACACGTTCCCGCACCACACCTTCCAGTGGGAGGGCATCGACGGCACCCGGATCTTCACCCACTTCCCGCCCGTCGACACCTACAACTGCTCCATGAAGGGCAGCGAACTCGCCCACGCGGCGAGCAACTTCAAGGACAAGGGGCGCGCCCGCCACTCCCTCGCGCCCACCGGCTGGGGCGACGGGGGCGGCGGCACGACGCGCGAGATGGTCGCCAAGGCGGCACGGCTGCGCGACCTCGAGGGCTCGGCCACCGTCGTCTGGGAGACACCCCGCGCCTTCTTCGAGAAGGCCGAGGCCGAATACCCCGAACCGCCCGTCTGGGTCGGCGAGCTGTACCTGGAACTGCACCGAGCCACCCTCACCAGCCAGGCGAAGACCAAGCAGGGCAACCGGCGCAGCGAACACCTGCTGCGGGAGGCCGAGCTGTGGGCGGCCACCGCGGCCGTGCGCACCGGATTCCCCTACCCCCACGAGGAGTTGGACCGGATCTGGAAGACGGTCCTGCTGCACCAGTTCCACGACATCCTGCCCGGCTCGTCCATCGCCTGGGTGCACCGGGAGGCCCGGGCGACGTACGAGAGGATCGCCGCCGAACTGAACGACATCATCACCGCGGCACAGCGCGCCCTGGCGGGGGAGGGGTCCCGTCACCTGGTCTTCAACCCGGCACCGCACAGCCGTCACGGCGTTCCCGCCGCAGGCGCCGGGGCGCCGCGCCTGCCGCAGGGAACGGAGGTGTCGCCCCGCGCCGCGGGCGGATACGTCCTGGGCAACGGCCTGCTCCGCATCGAGATCGACGCCCACGGCCTCGTCGTCTCCGCGTACGACCTCGACGCCGGCCGCGAGACCATCGCCCCCGGCGGGGCCGCCAACCTGCTCCAACTCCACCCGGACTTCCCGAACATGTGGGACGCCTGGGACGTCGACTCCTTCTACCGCAACACCGTCACCGACCTCACGGACGCCGAGTCGGTCGAGCTCGGCGAGGACGGCGCGTCGGTGCGGATCGTACGGAGCTTCGGCGCCTCCCGGGTCACCCAGGTGCTGACGCTGCCGCCGGGCGAGCGGAGACTGGCCATCGACACCGAGGTCGACTGGCACGAGACGGAGAAGTTCCTCAAGCTGGCCTTCCCGCTCGACCTGCACGCGGAACGGTACGCGTCCGAGACCCAGTTCGGGCACGCCTACCGCCCCACGCACACCAACACCTCCTGGGAGGCCGCCAAGTTCGAGGCGTGCAACCACCGCTTCGTCCACCTGGAGGAGCCGGGCTGGGGCGTGGCGGTGGTCAACGACTCGACGTACGGCCACGACGTGACCCGCACGGTACGCACCGACGGCGACCGCGGTACGACGACCACGCTGCGCGTCTCGCTGCTGCGTGCCCCGCGCTTCCCCGACCCCGAGACCGACCAGGGCGTCCACCGCTTCCGTCACGCCCTGGTCCCGGGCGCCTCGATCGCCGACGCGGTCCGCGAGGGCTGGCGGATCAACCTGCCGGAACGGCACCTGACCGGCGCCCACGAGGTCGCGCCGCTGGTCACGGTCGACAACGACGCCGTCGTGATCAGCGCCGTCAAACTCGCCGACGACGGCAGCGGCGACGTGGTGGTCCGTTTCCACGAGGCCCACGGCGGCCGGGCCAGGGCGACGCTCACGGCTGGTTTCGAGGTCACGGACGTCACGGTGACGGACCTGCTGGAACGGCCCCTGACCGACGCGGTCGGCCAGGATCGCGACGGCGAGCGGCTCACGGTACGGCTGCGGCCGTTCCAGCTGATGACGTTGCGGCTGCGGCGGCGCTGACCCGGGGCGGGTGCCGCCCGCGTCAGTCCCCCGGGGGTGACGCGGGCGCCGCCGGATCGCCGCCGGACGGGTGCTCGTAGCGCAGCGGCGGTCTCGGTGACAGCCCCTGCCGCCACAGCCTGCCGAGCGCCTCGTTCGCCCGCTGCTCCTGCTCCCGGTCGGCGGGAAGCGGCAGGTGCAGCGCGCCGAGCAGGTCGAAGCGGTGCAGGTCGAAGGCCGCCTCGACGTACTGGCCGTAGCCGACGGCCGCGTGGACGGCGGCGAGGTAGGCGAGCCGGGAGACGACCACGAGGAGCACGGCGAGCAGCAGCCACCAGCCGGACCGCCACAGCAGCCAGACCGTCGGCGGCGCGCACAGCGCGGCGGTGACGCTCAGCCGTGCCGCCGCGTCCATCGCGTCCCGCTGCTCGCTGACCGTCGTGGCGATCCGGCCGCTCAACAGCGGCTCCAGACGGGTCCAGAACACCGGCGCGTCCAGGCCGTACAGCCGCCCCGCCCTGGACTCGGCGGCGGTGAGCGCGTTGCCGAGAGCGGTGGGCCGGAAGAGGTGCTGGTCCTCGACCGGGTAGCGCAGCCGTTGCAGATGGCCCTGCGCGAAGCGTCGTTCGACGGCTTCGGGGTCACGGACCTCCTCGCGCGTCAGGGCAGCGACGGTGGGCCCGCAGCGGCGTCTCTGCCGTGCCCTGCACCAGCGGGCCGGCCGTTCCAGGTACCGCGGCCAGTACCCCTCCAGCCAGCGGACCACGGGCAGTTGCAGCGGCATGGTGATCACGCCGACCGCGGTGACCAGCAGGAGCAGCAGCAGGCTCGGGCCGACGCCCAGTCCGGCGGCGGTGCGCCAGGCACGCCCGAACCGCACCGGGCCGGGCGCACCCGCCCACACCAGCACGAGCAGATACGTACCGGCGAGGGTGGTGGGCAGTGTCGAGACCAGGAAGAACCTGCCGCTGAACGACGGTCCGGCCGGTCGGGCGAGCACGGACAGGTTCACCGGCCGCGCTCCTTCCCCGCCGTCCGGCCCCGGCGCCCCGGACGGCGGTGGGACGGCCGCATCACTCCTCCTCGGCCATGGGGCCGTGCCCGTGCGGGCACTCCGGCGGCCGGCCGCCGCCGAACAGCAGGATCTCCGAGGCCGTGCACTGCGCGTCCGTGCAGACGTAGTACTGGGCGCGGGCCCGGGTGGGCAGGCCCGGCATGGGCTGGGCCCCGGGCACGCTCCTCGTGTGGCCCGCGCCGGGCGCGTCCGGCTGCAGCGCGTCCCGGCGGACGACGCCGAGGGTGTCCTCGCCCGCGGTGAGGACCACCGCCGCCAGGTCGTGCTGCTGGAGGAAGAGGTCGGTGAGCCGGGTCCTGAGGGCTGTACGGGAGGGCGGGTCGGCCGGGTCGACGGCGAGTGTCGTGACCGCCGGTCCGTCCGCCGGGTCGGCCTGTTGATCCATCAAGTCGGCGTACTGGAGGCGCAGTTCGTCTATGGTGCGCATGCTCTTCTCTGTCGCTTCGTGCCGGTGGGGTCAGGGTCCGATGTGCAGATGGGCGGCCCACAGGTCCGGGCGGCCGGGCTCGCGGCGGCGGGCCTTGCGCACGGCCGCGTCGAGTGCCGCGGCGGGATCGTGGCCGGGTGCGGCGCGCAGGCCCTTGTAGAAGTCCTCGGTGAGCTGTGCGGCCTCGCCGTCGCGGACGCGCCACAGGGTGCCGACCGCGTTGCGGTAGCCCGCCAGGTGCAGCGCGCCGGCGAGATGCAGGGACTCGTCGGCGAGCTGGGCGGTGCCCCTGGCGGTCTCGCAGCCGGACAGGTACACCAGTTCCGCCGAGGGCAGGGACAGCCGGTCGACCGCCGACGGTGTGAGCAGTTCCTCGCCGAGCACCAGGGCACCGGCGGTGCCGTGCCCGGCGTAGTGGAGCCAGGGGTGCTCGGGCAGCGCCTGTGCCACCGTGGCCAGGGTCGCCTCCTCCGGCGCCAGATACCGTCCGGCGCCGACGGTGTCACGCACGTCCAGGGCCTCGCCGACGGCCCAGCGCAGCCGGCCCGGGGAGCCGGCCGCGCCCGGGGCCGCGATCGCCAGCACGCTGGGCCGGCCCGAGGGGGCGGACCGCAGCCGGGCGTGGCGCAGGGCCCGCAGCGTCGGCGTGTACGACGAGACCACGCGGTCGAGCACGTTGTCCCCGGGGACCTGCTGCGGGGCGCCCGGCGTACCGCTGAGGCGGCCCGCGGCGTGCAGGGGCAGGAACACGGCCGGCCCGGACGGCACCCACCACACCCGGCGCCGGCCGGCCGGTGAGCCGGGCGGACCGGCGACATCGAGCGCGCGAAGGACGGGGCTCGCGACCGCGTCCCACAGCTCGCCCAGCACCCCCCGGACCTCCCCGGCGCCGGCGGCCGTGCCGGCTCCGGCCTGTTCCAGGCGGGCGATCCACTCCCGCGCCAGGGAGGGGGTGACGCCGGGCAGTGCCAGGGATTCCACCCCGTCGGCGGTGACCACGAGGGCATGGGAGCGCACGGCATGCACGGTCACGTGGATCAGCGGGCCGCGCTCGGCGAGGGCGCGGATCGCCACCGGGTCGAGCGGCTCCAGGAAGTCCGCGAAGCCGGGCAGGTCCCTGATGCGGCGGACCTCGCTCTCCCAGCGGTCGGTCGCTCGGTGCCGTAGGGTCACGCCCTCCATGCCGGCGGACGCCGAGATCTCCTGGGCGGCCGCAAGCGCGTCCGTGGCCGACTCGAACCGGGCCGCGGCCTCGGGGTGTGCGCGACGCAGCGTGCCGAGTTCGGTCATGGAGCTGAGCGCGCCGGCGGACAGCAGGCCGCGGGCCGCCTCCAGGACCGCCACCGCCCGCTCGGCGGGCTCGTCGGCCAGCAGCGCGGCGGCGCACGCCACATCCCCCAGCCCGTCGACGTACCGGGCCAGCAGCTCCTCCCGTTCGGCGCGCGGGAAACGCGGCGAGGCCAGTGTCCCGGCGGCCCGGACGGCGGCGGCCAGCAGCGGTGCGACGGACGGCACGTCGTCCAGCCGTACGGCCGACTCGGCCATGAAACGGGTGACGGGCAGCAGGTCGGCGGGCGAGGCGGCCGGGTCGGCGCAGGCCCGCTCGCAGAACGCCAGCGCCCTGGACCAGGCGTCGGTGTACGAAATGCCGCGTTCCCGCTCCGCGACCGCTCGCTGAGCCTCCTGCCGGGCCACGGTGAGCCGCATGCGGACGACCTGGTGCCCCCGGAGATGCCGCCGTGCGAGTGCCTTGTCCCGCCCCTGCCGCGGGCCCTGGGCGCCGTCCGGCGGTGAGGTGACGTCCTGGCGTCCGTCGTCCCCCCGGCCGAACACGGAGTCGTCCAGCAGCCGGTCCGGGGAGCCCTCCGTCAGCACATCGGCCACCAGCCCCACGGCGGTACCGATCTCACCGCTCTCCATGGCGTCGGCCTGCCGGACGGCGAGCGCGGCCGCCGCACGGCTTCCGTCGGCCATGTCCCGGTTCTTCGGCACCGCGGCGGCGAACTCGTCCGCCGCCCGGCGCAGTTGCGCGGCCGCCCTGCGCAGCGCCTTCGGTCTGTTGTCATAGGTGGCCTGGACCCATTGCGCGGTGAACTGCTGGTGGGCCTGGTGGAGCCGGGCGGCGGCCAGCCGCCGCCGGTTGATCACGTCGAAGACGTCGCCGGAGCCGGTGAGGGCACCGGGATCCGGCTCCTGCTGCCGGGTCAGCGCTTCCTGCCGGGACGTGTGGTCACCGCCGGTGAGTTCGGAGCGGGTCAGCAGAACCGCTCGCAGGTCGTTGTGCGCGGAGACGCGGACCAGCTCCCGCTCCGCCGCCTCCTCGGGGGTGTCGTCGGCGACCGGCAGGCCGAGCTTCCCGGTGACCCGGAGGAACTGGTCCGCGGCCGCGTTCAGGCCGGGCAGGTCGCCGCGTGCCGCCGCCCGCTGGAACTCGGCCCAGCCGAGCGTGCAGGCCGCCCTCGCCGCGACGACCGACCCCGCCGGCGCCACCCGGTCCGCGGCACCGGTCGCGTGGATCAGCTCCAGGAGCAACTCCTGATCAGTGGTCCAGAGGAAGAGCATCTTGAGGTACTCGCTCAGTTCCAGCCAGCGGGTGGCCTCCTTGTGCGGAGAACCGCCGACCCGCTCCGCGGCGAGCCGCCCGTACCGCAGCAGCTCCGTCCGCAGGGCCTGGTCGTGCGGATCGCCGCACAGGAGCAGGAAGAGCGCCGACGTCTGGAACGCCAGGGTGTCGCCCACGCGCGGGTTGTCGTCCGCCAGCAGGGCGAGCACCTCGCGGCCCAGCTCCACGGCCTCCCGGCACGCGTCGGGCGGCAGCAGGACCTCGGGGCGGGTCATGTCGGCGTCGATCAGCAAGGAGCTGAGGGCCGAGACCCGATACGCGTGCAGGGCGGCGAGGGACCTCGCCCGTTGCGGGTGGTGCCGGTGAGCCGCCTCGACGGCCTGCCGTGCGAAGCGCTCCGCCTCCTCGGTGTACAGCGCGCCCTGGGCCAGGGCGACCAGAGTACTGGTGTTGGCGGCGAGTCCGAGGGCGTACGGGCGCAGCCAGTGCCGTGCCGGAAGGGTCGCGACGGCCTGCCGCGCGGCCCCGTGCGCCTCGGCCGTCGTCTCGTCGCGCAGAGAGAGGTCACGGCCGCGTACGTAGGCCGAGATCGCCTCGGCCTCCTCGGGCGTCGCCGCCCAGCCGAGTCCGCCGGCGATGAACTCCTGCGCCGCGGCCAGCGCGCGTTCCCGGTCGTTCGCGGCTCCCGTGAGCCCGGCCAGCTCCTCCGGGGTGAACTGCTCGCGCCGGGCCGACCGCAGCGGCTCGGGGAGCAGTGCGGGATCGGCTTGGTGGACGACGGCCAACCACTGGGCGGCGACGCCGAGTTCCGTCCGGTCTCCTGTCTCGGCGCCAAGCACCCAGGCGAGCATCCCCAGTTGATGCACCATCAGGATGTTGCCCCAACGCCCGCTGTCGCACTCGGCCCTCAGTGCCGTGCGCGCGGCCTCCGTACGCTCATGCCGCAGCACCTCGGAGCGCTGCTCGGCGCTCTCCGCGCGGGCGAAGAGCAGCAGGCGGTCGAGCAAGTCCCGCTCGGGCGGTGAGAGTTCCGGCCAGGCGGGCTCGCCGGCGGGCAGCTCGCACGGCCCTTCCCGTAAGGATGTTCCAGTCACGCGTACATGATGTGACATGGGCCGGGGGCGGACGGCCGTATCGACGGACAAGACGTGGAGCCAGGTTCTGGTCTGATGCCCGGTTCCGCGCGCCGCCGCCGGGCCACGGTCCGACCCGCTCCCCGGCCCCACTCGACGCCGCCGTTGCCTACTCGCCGGCCTGCCCGCCCCCGCTCTGCCCCCCGAGCTGTGCCCGCAGCCACTCCTCGACCTCGCCGACATGGGCCGCGGCAGCGGCTCTCGCTGCCTCCGGGTCGCGGGCGGTGAGGGCGCGGTGGATGGCGGCGTGTTCGCGGCGGGTGCGGGCGAAGGCGCCCTCCTCCTGATAGCCGCGCCAGACGCGGGCGCGGAAGGTGCGGGAGGACAGGCCCTCCAGGATGGCGGCCATGGTCTCGTTGCCGGCGGCCGCGGCGATCTCGCGGTGGAAGGCGAGGTCGTGGGCGAGGATCTCCTCGGGGTCGTCGGTGGCGTTCATCGCCGCCACGTGCTTGCCCACGGCGGCCAGTTGGTCCTCGGTGATGCGTGCGGCGGCCAGCGCGGTCGCCGTCGACTCAAGGATCCGGCGGACCTCGAGGAGTTCCACCAGGCGCGGGCCCCGGGACAGGTCCGCGACCACCCCGAAGGTCTCCAGCAGGTCACCGGCCTCCAGCGCGGTGACGTAGATCCCGGAGCCGTGCCGGGCCTCCAGGACGCCCATCACGGTCAGGGCGCGGATCGCCTCCCGCATGGAGCTGCGGGAGATGCCCAGCCGGGCCGCCAGATCCCGTTCGGTGGGCAGCCGCTCGCCGGGCTCCAGCCGGCCCCCGGCGATCATCGCCTTGATCTCCTCGATGGCGCGCTGCGTCACCGTGCCCTTCTGCGGCACTTCTTCCTCGTCCACGCCGCTCCTCCTTCCCCCCGCTGCGCCGCAGTCTAACCAGCCAAGTGGTCCGACCACTACGCCCGGAATCCTCGAATTTTCCGTGCACGAGGGTGTTGATCCGGCTCATTGGTCTGATAAGTATGCGGCGTCTGCTCGAACACCCTCGACGAGGAGCCGCGAGATGCCCGCCAGCACTGTCAGGAAGCGCAGCAGGTCCCGGATCATCGGCGCGGTGGCTCTGGCCGCCGGTGCCTCGCTCATGCTCGCCGCCTGCGGCAGCACCAAGGACACCGCGAGCGCGGGCGGCGGCGGCACCGGCAAGGTCGGCGTGATCCTGCCGCTGCTGACCTCGCCGTTCTGGCAGTCGTACAACGACTACGTGCCCAAGATGGCCAGGTCCGAGGGCGTCGAGGTGCTGAAGACGGTCAACTCCAACAGCGACCCCTCCCAGCAGATCACCGACATCGACAACGAACTCAACCAGGGAGTCAAGGGGTTGGTGGTCGCGCCGCTGGACAGCGCCGCCATCCAGGCCGGACTCGACCAGGCCGAGCGCAAGGGCGTGCCCGTGGTCGCCGTGGACGTCGCGCCCGACAAGGGCAAGGTCGCCATGGTGGTGCGCGCCGACAACGTGGCCTACGGCGAGAAGGCCTGCGACTACCTCGGACAGCACGTCAGCAGCGGCAAGGTCGTACAGGTCATGGGCGACCTCGCCTCGGTCAACGGCCGTGACCGCTCCGAGGCCTTCCGGTCCTGCGTGAAGAAGAAGTACCCGAAGCTCAAGGTGCTGGAGATCCCCGCCAAGTGGGAGTCCGACACCGCCGCCGCCAAGCTGGACACGCTGCTGGGCGCCAACCCGGACATCAAGGGCATCTACCTGCAGGCGGGCGGTGTGTACCTCGCGCCGACCCTGCAGACCCTGAAGTCCAAGGGCATGCTGAAACCGGCCGGGCAGCAGGGCCACATCGCGATCGTCTCCAACGACGGCATCCCGCAGGAGTTCGACGCCATCCGCAAGGGCCAGATCGACGCCACGGTCTCCCAGCCCGCCGACGCCTACGCCAGGTACGGCCTGTACTACATCAAGGCGGCGATGGCGGGGAAGACGTTCAAGCCCGGGCCCACCGACCACGGCTCCGTGATCGTCGAACTGCCCGGCGGGATCCTGGAGGACCAGCTGCCCGCACCGCTGGTCACCAAGGCCGACGTCGACGACCCCAAGCTGTGGGGCAACACGGTCAAATGAGTACACCGCTCGTGGAAGCCGAGGGCATCGTCAAACGGTACGGCCCCACCGTCGCCCTCGCCGAGGGCCGGCTCACCGTCCTGCCCGGCGAGTCCCACGCCCTGGTCGGCCGCAACGGCGCCGGCAAGTCGACCCTGGTGAACGTCCTCACCGGCCTCCAGGCCCCGGACGCGGGGACCGTCCGCTTCGACGGCGAGCCCGCGCCCCCGCTCGCCGACCGGGACGCCTGGCGCCGCAGGGTCGCCTGCGTCTACCAGAAGCCCACGGTCGTCCCGGAGCTGACGGTCGCCGAGAACCTGTTCCTCAACCGGCAGCCGACCGGCCGCGGCATCATCAGCTGGCGCCGGCTGCGCAGGGAGGCCACCGCACTCCTCGACACCTGGGACGTGCGCGTCGATTCCGAGGCGCGCACCGCCGACCTCCGGGTCGAGGACCGCCAAATGGTGGAGATCGCACGGGCGTTGAGCTTCGGCGCCCGGTTCATCGTGCTGGACGAACCCACCGCCCAGCTCGACAACCGGGAGATCGAGCGGCTGTTCACCCGTATGCGCTCCCTGCAGGACTCCGGCGTCACCTTCCTGTTCATCTCGCACCACCTCCAGGAGGTGTACGAGGTCTGCCAGACGGTCACCGTGCTGCGCGACGCCCGCTGGATCACCACCGCCCCCGTCGCCGACCTGCCGAAGGCGGCGCTGGTGGAGGCCATGGCCGGGGAGTCCGTCGCCGAGCAGGCCGGACATGGCGGGGGAGCCGGCACCGGCGCCCCCGTCCTGCTGGAAGCGCATGCGCTCACCTCACCGGCGTACGAGGACGTCGACCTCACCGTCCGCCGCGGCGAGGTCGTCGGGCTCGCCGGCTCCAGCGGCAGCGGCAAGACCGAGCTCGCCGAGTCCTTCGCCGGGCTGCACACCCCGACCGGCGGCACCGCTCGACTGGGTGACAGGAAGCTGCCGTTCGGGGACGTCCGGGCCGCCCTGCGGGCCGGGGTCGGCTGTGTGCCGCGCGACCGGCACGAACAGGGACTGGTGCCCGGCATGAGCATCGGCGACAACGCCACGCTGAGCGTGCTGGACCGGCTGGGCCGGGCCGGATTCGTCGCCACCGACGCACGGCGCCGCTTCGCCGCCGAGCTGATCGACCGCCTCGACATCCACGCCGAGGGCCCCGACCAGCCCGTGTCCGACCTGTCCGGCGGCAACGCCCAGAAGGTCGTCATGGCCCGCGCCCTCGCCTCCGACCCGCGCCTGCTGGTCCTGATCAACCCCACCGCCGGCGTCGACGTGAAGTCCAAGGAGTCGCTGCTCGCGCGCATGGACAGCGCACGCGAGGACGGCACCGCGGTCCTCGTCGTCTCCGACGAACTCGACGACCTGCGCCGCTGCGACCGCGTCCTCGTCCTCTTCCACGGCCGTGTCGTCGCCGAGCACCCGGCCGGCTGGCGCGACCACGAGCTGATCGCCTCCATCGAAGGAGTTGACCATGGCTGACACCCGGGCCGCCCCGCCGCTCGCACCCCCGAAGACCCCGGACGCCAGGTCGGCCCGGACCGTCCTGCTCCGCCGGGCCCGCGAACTCGCCCTGGTACCCGCGCTGTTGCTGCTCATGGTGCTCGGCACGGTGGTCAACGACTCGTTCCTGACCGAGCGGAACCTGATCTCGATCCTCGGTGCCTCCGCCGCGCTGGCGATGGTCGTGCTCGCCGAGTCGCTCGTGCTGATCACCGGCAAGTTCGACCTGTCCCTGGAGTCGGTGGTCGGCATCGCCCCCGCCGTCGGCGCCCTGCTGGTGCTGCCCGCGAGCCAGTCCGGCTGGGGCACCGGATTCCCGGCCGGGCTCGCCCTGCTCGCGATCCCGGTGGCCGGCGCGGTCATCGGCGCCTTCAACGGCGTCCTCGTGGTCAAGTTCCGGCTCAACGCGTTCATCGTCACGCTCGCGATGCTCATCGTGCTGCGCGGCCTGCTGGTCGGGGCCACCAAGGGCAAGACCCTGTTCGGCATGCCCGACAGCTTCTACTCCCTGGCCACCACCACCTTCCTCAACGTGCCGCTGTCGGTGTGGCTCGCCGCCGTCGCCTTCGCCGTCGCCGGGTTCGTGCTGAAGTACCACCGCGCCGGCCGCGCCCTGTACGCGATCGGCGGCAACGCGGACGCCGCCCGCGCGGCCGGTGTGCGCGTCGACCGGGTGATGCTCGGCGTGTACGTCGTCGCGGGCGTGCTCGCCTCGCTCGGCGGGCTGCTGCAGACCGGGTACGTCGGCGCGATCAGCGCCAACCAGGGCCAGAACATGATCTTCACCGTGTTCGCGGCCGCGGTGATCGGCGGCATCAGCCTGGACGGCGGCAAGGGCACCATGTTCGGCGCGCTGACCGGCGTCCTCCTCCTCGGCGTCGTACAGAACCTGCTCACCCTCGCCCAGGTGCCGTCGTTCTGGATCCAGGCCATCTACGGCGGGATCATCCTCGTCGCCCTCGTGATCGCGCGCGTGACGACGGGCCGCGCCCAGGACTGACCAGCCGCCAAGTGCCGGACGAACGAAAGGACTTCAGTGTCCCAGGCCCCCGCCCGCGTCACCGCGGTCGACACCCACGACATCCGTTTCCCCACCTCGCGCGAGCTGGACGGCTCCGACGCGATGAACCCGGACCCCGACTACTCGGCGGCCTACGTCGTGCTGCGCACCGACGCCGCCGACGGGCACGAGGGACACGGGTTCGTCTTCACCATCGGGCGGGGCAACGACGTCCAGGTCGCCGCGATCGACGCGCTGCGGGACCATGTGCTCGGCCGTGACGTGGCCGAGCTGTGCGCCGACCCCGGCTCGCTCTTCCGCGACCTGATCGGCGACAGCCAGCTGCGCTGGCTCGGCCCCGAGAAGGGCGTGATGCACATGGCGGTCGGCGCCGTCGTCAACGCCGTCTGGGACCTCGCAGCCCGCCGCGCCGGCAAGCCGCTGTGGCAGCTGCTCGCCGACGCCGAACCCGAGTGGCTGGCCGGGCAGATCGACTTCCGCTACATCGCGGACGCGCTCACCCCCGCCGAGGCCCTCGACCTGCTCGGGCGGGGCAGGGAGGGGGCCGGGGAGCGCCGGGCACGGCTGCTGGAGCGCGGCTACCCCGCCTACACCACCTCCCCGGGCTGGCTCGGCTACGACGACGACAAGCTCGGCCGGCTCGCCGCGCAGGCCGTCGCCGACGGCTTCACGCAGATCAAGCTGAAGGTCGGAGCCGACCTCGACGACGACATCCGGCGCTGCCGGGTCGCCCGCGCGGTCGTCGGACCGGACATCCGGCTCGCCGTCGACGCCAACCAGCGCTGGAACGTGGACGAGGCGATCCGCTGGACCAAGGCGCTCGCCGAGTTCGCGCCCTACTGGATCGAGGAGCCCACCAGCCCCGACGACGTCCTCGGCCACGCCGCGATCCGCCGCGCCGTGGCCCCGGTGAAGGTCGCCACCGGCGAGCACGTGCACAACCGGATCATGTTCAAGCAGCTCCTCCAGGCGGGCGCCCTCGACATCGTCCAGATCGACGCCGCCCGCGTGGCCGGCGTCAACGAGAACCTCGCCATCCTGCTGCTCGCCGCCAAGTTCGGGGTGCCCGTCTGCCCGCACGCGGGCGGGGTCGGCCTGTGCGAACTCGTCCAGCACCTGTCGATGTTCGACTACCTGGCCGTCTCGGGCACCACCGAGGACCGGGTCATCGAGTACGTCGACCACCTCCACGAGCACTTCGTCACCCCGGTCGTCATCCGCGACGGCCACTACACCACCCCCACCGCGCCCGGCTTCTCCGCGGCCCTGCGCCCGGAGTCCGTCGCGCGGTACACCTTCCCCGGCGGCACCTACTGGGCCGCCGGCCCCGACAACCGGAAGGGAGAGGCCGCATGAGCGACTTCGAGGGCCTGAGGGCCCTGGTCACCGGCGGCGCGTCCGGCATAGGCCGGGCCACCGCCGACCTCCTCGCCGCCCGCGGCGCCCGGGTCGCCGTCCTCGACCGGGACCCGGCCGACGTCGGCAAGCCGCTCCTCGCCCACCGCGCCGACGTCACCGACGACACCTCGGTCCGCGCCGCCGTCGAGCGGGCCGCCGAGGACCTCGGCGGCCTGGACGTACTGGTCAACAACGCCGGGATCGGCGCCCAGGGCACGGTCGAGGACAACGACGACGCCGAGTGGCAACGCGTCTTCGACGTCAACGTCCTCGGCATGGTCCGCACCGCCCGCGCCGCCCTCCCGCATCTGCGCCGCTCCGACCACGCCGCGATCGTCAACACCTGCTCCATCGCCGCCACCGCCGGACTGCCCCAGCGCGCCCTGTACAGCGCCACCAAGGGCGCCGTGTACTCCCTGACCCTCGCCATGGCCGCCGACCACGTCCGCGAGGGCATCCGCGTCAACTGCGTCAACCCCGGTACGGCGGACACCCCGTGGATCGGCCGGCTGCTGGACGCGGCCCCGGACCCGGCCGCCGAACGCGCCGCCCTGGAGGCCCGCCAGCCCACCGGCCGGCTGGTCTCCGCAGCCGAAGTGGCGGGTGCCATCGCCTACTTGGCCAGTCCGCTGTCCGGCGCCACCACCGGCACCGCCCTCGCCGTCGACGGCGGCATGCAGGGCCTCAGGCTGCGCCCGGTGGGCCGGTGACGAGGCTCGGCCGCAGCGGGGTCGAGGTCACCCCGCTCGGCTTCGGCGCCGCGACGCTCGGCAACCTCTACCGCCCGGTGGACGACGAGCAGGCCCGGGAGGCCGTACGGGCCGCCTGGCAGCGCGGCATCCGGTACTTCGACACCGCGCCGCACTACGGCCTCGGCCTCTCCGAACGCCGGCTCGGCGCGGCCCTCAGAGAGTACGGCCGCGCCGACTACACCGTCTCCACCAAGGTCGGCCGCCGCCTCGAACCCGCCGACGGCACGGGCGACGACCTGGCGCACGGTTTCGCCGTACCCGCCGCCCACCGCCGGGTGTGGGACTTCAGCGCCGACGGCGTCCGCCGCACCCTGGAGGCGAGCCTGGAGCGCCTCGGCCTCGACCGCGTCGACATCGTCTATCTGCACGACCCCGACGACCACGCCGAACAGGCCTTCCGCGAGGGCTACCCGGCCCTGGAGAAGCTGCGTGCCGAGGGCGTCGTCGGCGCGATCGGCGCGGGCATGAACCAGACCGGCATGCTCACCCGTTTCGTCCGCGACACCGACGTGGACGTGGTCCTGTGCGCGGGCCGCTACACCCTGCTCGAGCAGAGCGCCGGCGCCGAGCTGCTGCCCGCGGCCGCCAAGCACGGCGTGTCGGTCGTCCTCGGCGGCGTCTTCAACTCGGGCCTGCTGGCGGACCCGACGCCCGAGTCGACGTACGACTACGGGCGTGTGGCACCGGAGTTGCTGCACCGGGTGCTGCGCATGAAGGCCGTCGCCGAGCGGCACGGCACCACTCTGCGCGCCGCCGCGCTGGCCTTCGCCTCCGCCCACCCGGCCGTCGCCAGTGTCCTGCCCGGGCCCCGCTCCGCCGCCGAAGTCCACGACTGCGCCGACCAGTTCGCGTCCGCCGTCCCGCCGGAGTTCTGGCGGGAGCTGCGGGAGTCCGGCCTGCTGCCCCGGAAGGAGGGCCCCTCATGAGAGTCGCCCTGCACACCAAGGTCCGATCGGACCGGATCGCCGCGTACGAGGCGGCCCACCGCGAGGTCCCCAAAGAGCTCACCGACGCCATCCGTGCCGCCGGTGCCACGTCCTGGACCATCTGGCGGTGGGGCGCTGACCTGTTCCATCTGCTGGAGTGCGCGGACTACGCCCGCCTGCTCGCCGAACTGGAACGCCTGCCGGTCAACGTGGCCTGGCAGGCCCGGATGGCCGAGCTGCTCGACGTCGTGCACGACTACTCCCAAGGCGGTGCGGACGCCGGGCTGCCCGTCGTCTGGGAGCTGCCATGAGAGCCGTCGACGCGCACCACCACGTCTGGGACCTGTCCGTCCGCGACCAGGACTGGATCAAGGGGCTCGAACTGCAGCCCCTGCGCCGCAACTTCCACCTCGCCGACCTGGAGCCGGAGGCCCGCGCGGTGGGAGTGGACCGCACGGTCCTCGTCCAGACGGTCACCGTCCCGGAGGAGACCCCGGAGTTCCTGACGCTGGCGGCCGAGCACGACCTGATCGCGGGCGTCGTGGGCTGGACCGACCTCACCCGCCCCGACATCGCCGACGAACTGTCCCGGCTGCGTGAACTCCCCGGCGGGGCCTTCCTGAAAGGCATCCGGCACCAGGTCCAGGGCGAGCCGGACCCCCAGTGGCTGTTGCGGCCCGAGGTCCGGCGCGGGCTGGCGGCCGTCGCCCGCGCAGGTCTGGTCTACGACCTGGTCGTCCTGCCCCACCAGCTCCCGGCCTGCGCCGAAGCCGCAGCCCGGCTGCCCCAACTCACTTTCGCCCTCGACCACTTGGGGAAGCCCCCGATCGCCTCGGGCGACCGCGAACCCTGGGCGTCCGCCCTGCGCGCGCTCGCCGCCCTCCCCAACACCGTCGCCAAACTCTCCGGCCTGGTCACCGAGGCCGACCCCGCCTCCTGGACGACGGCCGACCTGCGCCCGTACACGGACACGGCCCTGGAGGCCTTCGGACCCGACCGGCTGATGTTCGGCTCCGACTGGCCGGTGTGCACGACGGCGGCCACCTACACGGAAGTGCACACCGCCATGAGCGAGTTGACCGCGGACCTCGGCGATGCGGAACGTCGTGCCCTCTTCGAGGGCACCGCCACAGCCGTCTACGGCCTGTGAGCCACGGCGTGGGCGACGAGCCCCTCGGCAACGTGTACCTCACAATGACCGGCATGACTGATCATCAGCAGCACACGCCCGCCGCTCCCTTGCTCCGCACACCCGAGGACGGCGAACTCATCGACGTCGCCGGCGTCGCGCACTTCTTCCGGCTCACCGGCGAGCACACCGGCGGGCGCTTCGCCTTCGAGGAGTTCAGCCTCGCCCCGGGCACCATCGGGGCCAGGCCGCATGTGCACGACGGACACGACGAGTACTTCTACGTTCTCGAGGGGGAGCTGACGCTCCACACCGGCGACGGCGAGGTGACGGCCGGCCCCGGACACCTGCTCGCCGCCACCCGTGGCACCCCGCACGGTTTCCGCAACGGCGGCCAGGTCCCCGCACGCGCTCTGTGTCTCTACACCCCGGCCGGTTACGAGAACTACTTCCGCGATGTCCACGCGGCCGTGAGCGCCGGGGCCGAGGCGACCGACGAGCTGCTGGCCGAGTTCCGCAGCCGCTATCGGACCCGGTCGCACCCGGTTCCCCGGACAGGTGACGGGACCCGCAGGCCGGCTCTGTAGACCGATCCCGTAGGTCGAAGCCGCGTGTCGGAGGGCCCGGCCGCTCACGACCGCCCGGCCACCGCCGCCAGCCGCGTCGGTGGCATGTACTCCCGGACGTACGTCCGCTCCCAGCACGCCCCGCTGTCCCGCAGCTCCCGCCAGGTGGTGTAGCGGTACCGGAACAGGCGGGCGCGGACATACCGGGGCGGGGTGTCCGGCGGGAAGGGGGAGCGGCGCAGCAGGCGCAGGGTGTCGCGGTCGTTCTCCAGCAGCCGTTCCACCAGACCGCCGAACCAGTCACCGGCGTAGGCGGGGGACAGCGCCGCGAACCACATCAGCCAGTCCAGGCGCAGATGGTAGGGGGCGAACTGGCGCGGCCAGTGCCGGGTGTCGCCGGGCTTGCCGCGGAACTCGTACTCCCGCCAGTCCGAGTCCTCGCGCGGTACGTCGTCCAGCGTGCCCTCCACCACCACCTCGTAGCGGACCCGGCTGACGCTGCCGAACGCGCCGTAGGTGTTCACCAGGTGCAGCGGGTCGAAGGAGCGGTTCATGACCTGGCGGCGGGAGATCATGTTGACCACCGGGCGGTAGCTGAGGAAGAGCAGCAGCGCGCCGACCGCGAGCACCAGAACCTCGTACCACAGCGGCGCGGCCGGCACGGACGGCGCAGACCCGGGGAGCCGCAGCGCGGACACGGCCAGCACGATGGCGATCCAGTTCAGCCAGGAGAAGTTGCCGGACAGCACCAGCCACAGCTGGGTGACGATCATCAGCGCGGCGGCGGCCGAGGCGATCGGCTGCGGAGTGAACAGCAGCACCGGCACGACCAGTTGGGTCACGTGGTTCGCGGCCACCTCCACCCGGTGCAGCGGCTTCGGCAGATGGTGGAAGAACCAGCTCAGCGGGCCCGGCATGGGCTGTGTCTCGTGGTGGTAGTCGAGGCAGGTCAGCTTCCGCCAGCACGCGTCGCCCCGCATCTTGATCAGCCCGGCGCCGAACTCCACCCGGAACAGGATCCAGCGCAGCAGGAACAGCACGACGACCGGCGGCGCCACCTCGTCGTTGCCGAGGAACGCGGCCAGGAATCCGGTCTCCAGCAGCAGCGACTCCCAGCCGAACGCGTACCACGTCTGGCCCACGTTCACGATCGACAGATACAGCGCCCACGGCACCAGCCACAGCAGGATCCCGGCCCACAGCGGCAGCAGGGAGTCCGCGCCGGCCAGCAGCGCCGCCGACACCGCGCAGCCGGCCCAGGCACAGCCGGCGAAGAAGCGGTCGGAGTAGTGCAGATGGAACAGGCTCGGCGCCCGTTTGAAGGGGATCCGTGCCACGAAGCGGGGGATCGGCAGCATGCCGTGCTCGCCCAGCAGCGCCCGGAACTGCAGCGCCGCGGTCAGGAACGCCACCAGGTACAGGGCGGCCAGGGCCCGCTGGAAGACCAGCCGGGTCAGCCAGTAGTCGGCAGCGGTGAACCAGTTCACGGCTGTGCGCGCCCTTCGTCGCGGCTGAACCGCCGTGTCGTCTTCATCATGACCTGCCCCCGAGTTGCCAGCCAAACGGGCACGATGCAAACAATGGGGAGAAATCACCCACAGTGATGCGGAGTGTACGGTGCGGATACCCGCCGGTTCCATCGCCATCGCCTGCGCCCTCTCGGTGGCGCTCCTCGTCGCCGGCTGCGCCCGCCCCGGCGTCAAGGAGGCCCGGATCGTCGAGGACGTCTATCTCCTGCCCGCCGCGGCCCAAGGACCCGACCCCTTCACCGGGTCCACGGTCACCGCGCGGGCGACATCCGGTGCGGGGAGGGCCGATCCCGCCGCCACCGGACCGCCCGGCGCCGGGTCCTCCCCGCCGGCACTGCCCGCCGGGCTGGTCGTCGTGCCCCTGCCCGCCATCCGCGTCCTGTCCGGCGAGACCCCCGGCCTCTACAGCGGCACCGCCCGCGTCGCCGGCTGCGACGTCGAACGGCAGATCCGGTATCTGACGGCGGACCGGGCCAAGGCCGACGCCTTCGCCCGCTCGGCCGGTGTCCCCGCGAGAGGCCTTCGCGGCTATCTGCGCGGCCTGACCCCCGTCGTGCTGCGCGCCGACACCCGGGTCACCGACCACGGCTACCGCGACGGAGACGGCGTCGGATACCAGGCCGTCCTGCAGGCCGGCACCGCGGTCCTCGTCGACAACCGTGGGGTGCCCCGCCTGCGCTGCGCCTGCGGCAACCCGCTCGGGGCACCCGCACCGGCCGACGGCGCCGGCTTCGGGGCCCGCGGCAGCGCCTGGTCCGGCTACCGTCCGGGCCAGGTGATCGCGGTGAAACCGGCACCCCGGGCGGTCACCAGCATCACGATCGTCAACGCCGGGACACGCACCTGGATCGAACGCCGCATCGGTCACGACGTACGCGATGACCAGGTCGTACCCCCGCCCGCATGGGCCACCGCCGCGCCCGGGCGCGACCCCGGCCCGGCGGACACCGTCTCCCCGGGCACCACACCGCCGTACCCCACCCCGCCCGGTCCGCGGCAGAGCCGGCCGGGAATCCCCGTGGGCAACACCGGCGGCCCGTCCACGGCCGCCGCCCCGACGGCACCGGGCATGCCCGCCGGGCGGAGCACCCAGGCCCCCGGTACGGCCGGCCCGTGGACCCCACCGTCCCGCGATCTCGTCCCGCAAGCCCCAGGCAGCCCGGACCCGCCGTACGCGATCGGCCCGCCGGACGGGATCGGCCCGCCGGGCATGCCCGACGCCTCCGGCCCGCCCGGCCTCGGCGGACAGATCCCGGACGACGCACCGGACGCTCGCGCCGGCGCCGTCCCCGACACCACCGACCGCGATGCCACCGCGGACCTCCCCGGCGGCTGAGCCCCTCCGGCACCGGCCGCGCACGCCCGGAAGCCGCCCGGAGGAACAGGTCGAAGAATCGGATGAATCCTGGCAAGGTGGGCCCATGGCAGTTCGGGGAGCGAGTGCCGTGTCACTCCCGGAGGACTGGCCCGCCCACCCGGATCCGATCCTGGCGCTCAACCGCATGGGCAGCTTCGACTGGGACCTGGACACGGGTCTGTTCCACATGGACGCCCAGGCCCACGAGGTGTTCGACCTGCTGCCAGGGGAGTACGACGGACACCCCGAGTCCCTGTCCGTCCGGGTGCCGCAGCCCGAGGTGGCCCGGATGGACGCCATGGTGGCCCAGGCCATCAAGGACGGCAGCGAGAACTACGGAGGCTACTTCCGCATCCGCTGCCGTGACGGCAGCCTCCGCTGGACCCACACCCAGGGTTACATCCGCCGGGACGACACAGGCCGCCCGCGCCGGGTCGTCGGCATCGTCCGCGACGCCACCGAGGAACTCGCCGAGAGCGAGGTGCGCAGCCTGCGGGCCGCCCAGGACGAGGCGTTCCGCCAGCAGACCAACGTCGTCCAGGCCGTCTCCGCCGCCCTCGCCCACGCCCGCAGCGTCCAGGACGTCATCGACGCCCTCAAGGACACCAGCGGCATCCGCCATCTCGGCGCGGCCAGCCTGGTGATGGGGCTGGTGGAGGCCGGCCGCATCCGGCTGGTCGCGGAGGGACCGGTCGAAGCCTCGGTCCCCGGCACCCAGATCACCCGGATCGACGAGCCCTACCCGATCAGCGAGGTCGTCCGCACGCTCCGCCCGCGGTTCATCGAGTCACCGGAGGAGTTCGCCGCGGGCTACCCGATCCTCTGGCCGCACCTCACCGACCTGCACATCACCTCGGCCGCCTACCTCCCCCTGATCGCCCAGGCCCGCCCGATCGGCGGAATGGGCCTGCTCTACAGCGACCGGCACGGCTTCTCCACCGAGGAGCGCGCCGTCCTCGTCGCGCTCGGCAGCACCGTCGCGCAGAGCCTGCAGCGGGCCGTGCTCTACGAGCAGGACGAGGACCTCGCCCGGGGCCTGCAGCAGGCCATGCTGCCCCGCACCATCCCCAGCGTCCGCGGCGCCGACGTGGCCGTCCGCTACCGCGCCGGCACCGCCGCGGGCGTCCTCGGCCGCGACATCGGCGGCGACTGGTACGACCTGATCCCGCTGCCCGGCGGCCGGGTCGGCGCGGTCATCGGCGATGTCCAGGGCCACGACACCCACGCGGCGGCCGTCATGGGCCAGCTGCGGATCGTGCTGCGCGCCTATGCCGCCGAGGGACACACCCCGGCCGCCGTGATGGCCCGCGCCTCCGTCTTCCTGCACGAACTCGACACCGACCGCTTCGCCACCTGCCTGTACGCCGAGGCCGATCTGTCCACCGGAGTCGTGCAGGCGGTCCGCGCCGGGCACATCGACCCGCTGATCCGGCACGGCGACGGCAGGTGCTGCCGGGTGCCGGTCGAGGGCGGGCTGCCGCTCGGGCTGTCCGCCGAGTTCGGCCGGCTGGAGTACCCCGTCTCCACCCTCGAACTCGACCCCGGCCAGATCCTGCTGCTGTGCACCGACGGGCTCGTGGAACAGCCCGGCGCCGACCTCGACGACGGCATGCGCCGCCTCTCGGCGCTCGTCGCGGACGGCCCCGACGACGTGCGCGCGCTCGCCGACCGGCTGATCCAGATGGCCGAGGACCGGGGCGGCGACGACGACGTGGCGCTGCTCCTGCTGCGCCGGCGCGCCCCGGAGGCCCCGCCCGCCGGCGGCCGGCTCCAGCAGCACGTGGCACCCGGCGACGCGGACGCGCTCACCCAGGCCCGGCACCTGATCCGCGCCGCGGTCCGCTCCTGGGGCTACCGCGACCGCGCCGACGAGATCGAGCTGGTCGCCGACGAGCTGATCACGAACGCGCTGATGCACACCGAGGGCTCCGCGATCGTGACCCTGCGGGCCCTCGACGGCGGCCACCGCAGACTGCGCATCGAGGTCGAGGACTCCTCCAGCGCCCTGCCGCGCCGCCGCGAGGCGGGGGAGGACGGCGTTTCCGGCCGGGGTCTGCTGCTCGTGGACATGCTGGCCGACGAGTGGGGCGTGGAGGCGCGCGGCAGCGGCAAAGCGGTGTGGTGCGAGTTCCGCCGGAGCACCTGAGCCGGCTCGGCGTGGGAGTTGTCAGTACCGGATGGCACTCTGGATTCATGCCGGAACTGCCTGAGGTAGAAGCGCTGAAGGACTTCCTCACCGAGCACCTGGTCGGCCGCCGGGTGGTGCGGGTGCTGCCGGTCGCCGTCAGCGTCCTGAAGACGTACGACCCTCCCGTCACCGCCTTCGAGGGCGGCGAGGTGACGGCCGTGCAGCGGCACGGCAAGTTCCTGGACCTGGCGGCGGACAGCGGGCTGCACCTGGTGACCCACCTGGCCCGCGCCGGTTGGCTGCAGTGGAGGGACCGGCTGCCGGACGGCCCGCCCAAGCCGGGCAAGGGCCCGCTCGCGCTGCGCGTGGCGCTGGAGACCGGCGAGGGCTTCGACCTCACCGAGGCCGGCACCCAGAAACGCCTCGCGGTGTACGTCGTCCGTGATCCGCAGCAGGTCGAGGGCATCGCCCGGCTCGGCCCCGACCCGCTCGCCGCCGACTTCGACGAGAACCGCCTCGCCGCCCTCCTCAAGGACGAGAGACGTCAGCTGAAGGGCGCCCTGCGCGACCAGTCCCTGATCGCCGGCGTCGGCAACGCCTACAGCGACGAGATCCTGCACGCCGCGAGGATGTCCCCGTTCAAGCTCGCCGCCGCCCTGACTCCGGAGGAGACCCACCGGCTCTACGCCGCGCTGCGCTCGACGCTCACCGAGGCGGTCGACCGCTCCCGTGGCGTGGCCGCCGGGCGGCTGAAGACCGAGAAGAAGACCGGCCTGCGCGTCCACGGCCGGACCGGCGAGCCCTGCCCGGTGTGCGGCGACACCATCCGTGAGGTCTCCTTCAGCGACTCCTCGCTCCAGTACTGCCCCACCTGCCAGACGGGCGGCAAGCCACTGGCGGACCGCAGGTTGTCGAGACTGCTGAAGTAGTCCGCGTGCTCACCAGCGTTTGCTCACGACGTTGTAAGCGATGCTCATGAGCACGGCCAGGACGAGGACCGGCGCCGCGCAACGCCTTGCCGTCGAGGTGAGGGAACGCGTGGTGCTCCTCACCCCTTGTGTGTAGCGCTTGCGCCGCACGCTCAGATCGTGCCGGGCGAGCGCACCGAGGAGGAGCGCGGCCACCGAGGTGATCAGGGAGGCGATGAGCGGATGGAGCGCGTGGTGGACGTGCATGAAGTACGCGAGATCGCCGGACTTACTGGCGTCCACCGCCGCGTACACCGTCGCCACGACGGACACGCTCCACATGATCACCGAGGTGACGGCGAGGGCCAGGGCGGCCGCCGCCAGGGTGGGGGCCCACAGGGCTCTGGCCGGGCGCGTGTGCGTGGGGGTCGGTGGCGGCACCACCTCGGCCGCGACCTGGACCACGGCATCGTCGGCGACCCCCTTCAGCGAGACGGCCCCGGTCAGCCGCCCCTCGGTGGATGCGTCGACTGTGACGGCCAGGCCGTCCGCGGACTCCGAGACGCGCAGCCACCTGCCCGTGGCGTGGGCGACGCAATGGCGGGCCAGCGGGATGCCCTGCAAGGTCAGGGACTGCTGCGGCACGGCGGCGCCCCGGGGGACCCGGCCGAAGTCCAGGCGGGCCGGGGCAGGCTTGAGGCGGGCCTCGTTCAGGGCGCCGAGCGCCTCGTCCGCCACCTGCCGGGTGTCGTCGCGGACCACGGCCTCCAGAGCCCGGCGCGCTCCTTCGGCTATGGAGAGGTCCGGGCTCCGCATACGGGCGTGGACGTCCCTGACGGCGCCGAGACGTGTGAACTCGTTCCTGCTGCGGAGAGCTTCCTGTACGGGGCGCGGGATGGGGACGGGGTCGATTCTGATGCGGCGGTGGCGGCTGTGCGCCAGATGCATGCTTCCCTGCATCTCGACGGTCTTGCTCGGAGTCTGGTTGGGGTTCTGGTCCTTCACGTGGGCGTAGACGTATTTGTACAGGTCGTCGAGCGAGATCTCACCGTCCTCGTCGAGGTCGGCATCGCCGGTTCTCAGGCCCTCCACCACCGCGTGGGTGAACACGGACGGCTTTTGGGCGCTGCCCTCGACGAGTTCGGTGTCCTCGAAGGAGTACTCCATGGAGTTCGATGCCGTGATGACGGCCCTGCCCCGCCCCCCGCTCGGCTTCTCGTCCGTGAAGGCGTCGAGGACGTGCACGTCCCGGTCGGCCTTCGTGGACGCCCCGCGGGAGAAGGCGCCCGCGTAGCAGCAGTCGAGGAACAGCACGGTGCAGCCCGCGAACGTGCGGGACATGCACCGGTGGACGAAATAGGCCGGGGTCGTCGTGGCGTCGAGCAGTCCGAGCCGGGTGTCGCTGGCAGCGAAGTACAGTTCGCCTGATTCGTCCTTGATCCCGTGACAGGAGAAGTGCAGTACCAGCGTGTCGTCACGGCGGCGGTCCTTGAAGAAGGCCTCGATGCGCGTCTTCATGTCCTGGGCCGAGGCGTTCCTCAGGACATCCACCTCGAAGTCGCCGATCTGCGGGTTCCGCAGGACTGCGGAGAGGGCGTCGGCATCGAGCCCGGGCGCTCTCAGCTTCTTGAGGCCCTGATCCTCGTACGCGTCGTTGGCGATGATCAGCGCGTGCCGGGACTCGCCCATGTCTAGGTCTCCGTCGCGGAGTGCTTCCGGCGGAAGATCTCCCACGCCTCGGCCATCTGCTCGTCCGTCGCCGGCGAGATCTCCACGGTGTCCCCGTCCAGCGTCAGGGTCAGCGACGGCCGTGTGTTCCCGAACCGACCCAGCCAGTCACGGAGTACGGTCGCCATGTGGTTCAGGCCGGAGCAGGACTGGCCCAGGCCCACCAGCAGGGAGCCGACCAGAGCGACGTCCGCGCATCGTGTGCCGGGTGGCGCCTCTGAGGCGGGGGCCGCACGGACATCGTCGACCACACCGGCCGCGAGCAGTTCCTGACGCAGATAGCCGGTCAGCTGCTCGACACGCTCGGCTTCCGCCCCCTCCTGGGAGAGGCAGATCAGTACTTGGTTCTCCACCGGCTCAGCCCCTTCGTCCGTGCTCTGAGGGGCGGCGCGGAGCGGACCTTCACAAACTCCACGTCATCGTCTTCAGTTTCCGCCCACGGCCGCGCGGCCGCAAACCGTGTGCGGGGCCAGCTGATTGACGCTTCAACGGGGTGTTCTCAGTCGGCCTGGAGGGTCACCAGGTGCTGCCCGTCCTCGGTGCGCACGTCGTAGCGGGCGATCTCGTCGGGGTGCATCGTGGACGCTCCGAGCGTGGTGAAGGTGCGGGTGGCGTGGCTGGGTTCCATCCAGGTACCGGCGACCTCTTCGGAGCCGTCGCGGCCCACGACGACGAGCCGGCAGGCGTGCGGGCCGGTGCCGTCCTTCACCTTCAGCCGCAGCCGGCTGCCCGCGTCCCCGTCGTCGGCGGTGACCTCCGCCCACACCCCGGTCCCCGGATCGGTCGCCGCGGTGACGTGCGAGGCCGGCTCCTCACGGCCGGCGAAGGCCACGATCCCGGGACCGGCCACGGCCAGCACCACGGAGGCGGCCAGGCCGTACAGAAAGCGCCGGCGGCGCGCCCGGTGCCGTTGCACGACCTCGCCGAGCAGCCGGTCCAGCAGCCGGGGACCGGGCTGTGCCATGGGGTGCACGATGCGCGGCGTGGCTCGGCGGTACAGCATCAACTGCCGTGTGGCGGGACCGAATTCGGTCACCTGTGCCGCGCACTGAGGGCACTCCATGAGGTGGTCCTCGAAGCGGAAGGCTTCCGCCTCGTCCAGCACGCCGAGCGCGTAAGCGCCGACGTCGCGATGCCTTTCCAGGGACCTCATGCCGAATCCTCGTGCCGATGGGTGCGGGTGGGGTTACTCCGTGCACCCATCCGTACGCAGCCGACAGCCGAATCACTCAAGCCACCGCAGAATCCCGGACCAGAGATTCGGAGCCGCGCGGCCCTCGGATTGGTCCGATTCCGGAAAACTTCGGAAAGCCCCGGAGGGGCGGTCAGAACAGATGGATCGCGAGGTGCCCGAGGGGCAGCCCGAGGCGCCAGGCCGGCGTCCACACCTTCGGCCCGTCGTCCTCGCCGGCCGGCCCGCCGCCGCCCGGCACCGCGTCCAGGTCCGGCGCGAGCAGCTCGGTCTCCTCCAGCCAGCGCCAGGCGTCCGCGGCGAGGGCCAGGTCGGGCGAACGCGTGCCGGACCGGTCGGCCCCTTCGGTCAGCTCGGCCATGCGCTCGCGCACCCAGTCCCGCCACGGCTGGTCGTAGGCGGTCAGGGAGAGCCAGTTCTCCAGCTGGGAGATCACCCGGATGCCGGACAGCTCCCCGTCGGTGTCGGACAGGAAGACGGTCAGCGCCAGCGCGTCACGGCCGGCCCGGAACTCGAAGGACGTCGGCGGCATCAGATCGCCGGTGCGCAGCAGCTCGTCGGCGATGTACTCGGCATACAACCAGGCCATGGGGACGACCAGTTCACCGCCGTCGGTGCCGTCCGTGCTCTCGTGCCCTCTGTGCAGCATCCCTTCCTGCCCTTCCTCCGGTACGTGCGCGTCGCCCGGCCCCTGGGTCGGGCCGCCCGCCCGGAACGCGGATGAGGACAGCCCATTGCCCGAACGGGGGCCACAGCAAGGCGCTTTGCCGAGGTTTGACCCGGCCTCCGGTTTCAGTGCAGGTCCGCCGCATAATCCGGAAGGACCCGGCGCAGCGCGCGCAGCGCGTAATACGCGCGGGACTTCACGGTACCGGGTGGAACGCCCAGGGTCTGCGCCGCTTCCGCCACACTGGCCCCGAGGAAGTACACGAGTACAAGGACGTCACGGTGTTCCGGCGTGAGCGTCTTCACAGCCTCCCGGACATCGAGCATCGCGGCGGCCCGTTCGGCGTGATCGGCGGTCACGCGCGCGCTCTCCGGGATCTCGGCGCCGGTCTCCCGGGGCCGGGCCTGCCGGGCCCGCCGGGCGTCGATCGCGAGCCGCCGGGCGACCGTCAGCAGCCAGGGCCGTACGGAGTCGAAGTCCTCCGCGTGCAGCGCCTCGGGATGCTGCCAGGCGCGCACCAGGGTCTCCTGGACCAGGTCCTCGGCGCGCTGCCGGTCGCCGTCGCAGAGCCTGAGCAGCAGGGCGAAGAGCGGTCCGCCGTGCTCGCGCTGGAGCGCGGCCAGTTCGTGCTCGGCGGTCGTCGTCCCGTGGGCCCGTGCCGCCGTCTTGTGGATCAGTGTGGTTCCGGCCGTCATGGCCGTATGGCAGCGCAGGGTGCGGCCGGGGGACAGGGTGCGCGCACGGCTCTGCGGCGGACGGTCGATCCCGTCGGCGAACGGTCGGACCGACGGTCCGGGACGGCGCCGGACGGGCTAATGACAGCACTCGGGCCGTTTATCCGATGAGTTGGATTCATACCCATATATGTGTCAACAGCTTTGTCGGTCGTACGACATCCCTGGGGTGAGCTGATGATCGGACGCAGACAACAGGTGGCACTCGCCCTCACCGCGGTCCTCGCGGCCGCGGCCGCGTGCCAGAACCACGAGCGACAGCAGTCCCGGCACCCGGCCCCGCCCGGAGCGGCGGCCCGCCCGCAGGCCGCCGGGGCCGAGCTCGTCCCGGACCGGTACGGCCTCGCGGCCGGTCATCGGGCGGGCCGCACCTCGGCCAGCGCCGAGCGCCGGTAGGAGTAGCCGAAGTAGATCACGCAGCCGATCACGAACCACACGGCGAACCGCACCCAGGTCTGCCACATCAGGAACGTGATCAGCCAGACCGAGAAGACGACTCCCATGGCCGGCACGACCGGCATCCACGGAGTACGGAAGGTGCGCGACAGGTCCGGCTGCCGGTAGCGCAGCACGATCACCGCCGTGCACACCACCACGAACGCCAGCAGGATGCCGATGTTGGTCAGCTCGGCCGCCTCGCCGATCGGGACGAACCCGGCGATGACCGCCGAGGCCGCACCGACGATCCAGGTGACGCGGGTCGGCACGTGCCGCGTCGGGTGCGTCTTGGCGAACCACCGGGGCAGCAGCCCGTCCCGGGACATCGCGAACCACACCCGCGTGACGCCCAGCATGAACGTGAACATCACGGTGAGGATGCCGATGATGGCGCCCACCGCGATCACGTCCGCGAGCGCGTTCAGACCCACCGCCTTGAACGCGCTCGAGAAGCCGCTCTCCGGGTCGATGTGCCGGTAGTCCTGCATGCCCGTCAGCACCAGGCACGCCGCCACGTACAGCACCATCGAGATCACCAGCGAGTAGATGATCGCCTTCGGCATGTGCCGCTGGGCGTCCTTGGACTCCTCGGCGGCCGTCGACATGGCGTCGTAGCCGAACACGGCGAAGAACACGGTCGCCGCGCCGGTGAAGGCGCCGCCGATGCCGAACGGGAAGAACGGCTGGTAGTTCGCCGAGTCGATGTGGAACACGCCCACCCCGATCACCAGCAGCACCACCAGGACCTTCAGTACCACCACGAACGTCTCGAAGCGGGCCGCGCTGCGGATGCCCAGGTTCAGCAGCCAGGCGATCAGCAGGCACAGCACGACCGCGAACAGGTCCACCCGGTGCCCGTCCCCGGTGCCCGGCGCCCCCAGCATCCAGTGCGGCAGCTTCGCGCCCATCTCCTCGACCAGGAACCCGAAGTAGCCCGAGATGCCGATCGCCACCACGGCCACGATCGCGGTGTACTCCAGCAGCAGGTCCCAGCCGATGAACCAGCCCGCGAACTCGCCGAGCACCGCATAGCCGTAGGTGTACGCCGATCCCGCCTTCGGGATCAGTCCGGCGAACTCGGCGTACGACAGCGCCGCACAGGCGCTCGCCACACCGGCGACCAGGAACGACACCACCACCGCCGGCCCCGCCGTGCCGTTGGCGACCGTGCCCGCGAGCGTGAAGATACCGGCGCCGATGATGCCGCCCACCCCGATCGCGGTGAGCTGCCACAGCCCGAGCGAGCGGTCCAGCCGGGTGCCCTCGCCGACCTCGGTCTCCTCGATGCGTTCGATGGGTTTGCGGCGGAGAATCCCCTCGCCCGCGCGGAGCCTGGCCATGCGCCTCACCTCTTCGCCGACGGCAACGGCTGACGGCGGATCATGATGGCTCAGGGGTGTCGGACAGGGAAGACGCCACGCACGGCCCGGGCGGGCGTCGAGGCGCGGGCCGCGGGCCGGGCGGGGCCGGGCCGGCAGCCGCAGCCGGGCGGTGGGGCGGCGCGCAGGGCGGCGAGCCC